>JALYLJ010000136.1 GCA_030774295.1 Thermoproteota archaeon | reverse complement strand
GTATTAGAGAAACAGAAGAGAGGAGAGGGGAATGGGATTAGATGGATTATGAGAATTGAAAAAGATAGCATTAATCTAGTCAAAAAGTTTCTAAAACTTGGAGTTAAAATAAGACATGTTAAAAATTTAGCTCCCATTAATTTTGCGGTTAGTAAACATGGACTTATTGCTACAGTAGAAGAGATGACTGGCGGAGGAATGATCCAGAATCTATTGACTAGTAACGAAGGATCCTATATAAAACACTTTACTTCGATGTTTGAACAATTATGGAAAGAAGGCGTTGATGCACGATACCGAATTAAGGATATCGAAGAAAACGTTGGAATAGCAGAGATAGAAATAATTCGGAATCCGATTGACTCCATAGCCCGTGGCTGGGATATGGTAAGATCAGCGCGAAAAGAGATAAATGTATTATTTTCCTCCTCAAATGTACTTAAACGACAAATTGCAATGGGAGTATTACCACTCTTGAGTAATGCTGCTGAGAAACAAAAAGTAAGAATTAGGATGCTACTTCCATCCTCTGACAAGTCGGATCAGCTTATAGAAGAAACAAAGTCGAGTGTTCCTAACATAGATATTAGAACCATAAGTAGCAGCCCGGAGACTAGGATCTCCATACTCATAGTAGACAATAAGCAATGTTTGATATTAGAATTAAAGGACGACAAGCAAAATACATCTTACGATGCGGTTGGCTTAGCCACATACTCAATTAGTCCTACCATAATATCGTCTTATTTGGCAGTCTTTGAGAGCTTTTGGAGACAGGCGGAACTTTTTGAAAAGATGAAAGAGGTGGAAATATTAGAGAAGGACTTTATTAATATTGCTGCCCATGAATTACGAAATCCCATTCAACCAATAATCGGTTTTTCAGAATTACTTTATTCAAAGATTGAGAATCAGGAACATAGACGTCTTCTTGAGGAAGTAATATTGAACGCAAGAAGGCTTGAGAGGCTCGCTCGAATCATGTTGGATGTAACTCGTATAGAGAACAATTCGTTAATTCTAACAAAAGAAACTGTTGATACTGGTAAAGTCGTAAGAGAAATAATCGATAGTTATAATCGAAAACTAGGAGAAAAAAATGCAGCGAACAAAAGCAAGAATTTAGAACAATTGATGATAATTCAAAATGGAGTAAAAGACATAGAGGCTACTTTAGACAAAGTCAGGATAACGCAGGTGATTTGCAATATTCTTGATAATGCTGTAAGTTTTAGCCATGAAGGGAAAATAAAAGTTGTACTTAAAAAAGAGATAAGAAACGGACAAAACTTTCTTCTCATAAGAGTGAAAGATACGGGACCAGGTATAGATCCAGAAATCTTGTCTAAACTATTTACAAAATTTGCCTCCAAGTCTGACATGGGAACAGGACTGGGGTTATTCATTTCCAAGGGAATTGTTGAAGCGCATGGAGGAAAGATATGGGCAGAAAATAATCCAAACAGGGGTGCAATATTTAGTTTTACCCTGCCAATCTAACCTCAATTTGACTACAACTATACCTCCTGCGTCTTCTTCATATTGCTTTGTTTTAGTGCCAGTAACAAAAATAACCGAAAGCTCTAAATTGAGTAACACAGTTTAGTATTCTAACTTTTGATTGGAATATTCAAATAAATAAGATTGATTATCACCAAAAAAAGTCACCAATAATGAATCTAATAGAACGACTATGAGCAACTCCCAAAATCCAAAGAATAATGAAAGGATATTTCTATTATGTGACAAGTGCTTCTGGACCGTAACAAGTCTTAACAAGGTTTATCTGCAGAAAATTTTGGCAAAAAATAATAGATGCCCTAATTGTAATCAGGACCAGCTGTCCAGTTTTCCGGTAATGCCTAATGATTCGTTCACTTATAGCTACTCTAAAAAACGAGGCATTGAGCTAATATTTGGTATCAGAAGGACATAACTATAGCCGCCGAAATCGTTTTAGGACGATGGATTTCATCGCACCATAGTATGATTTCGAGATCCAAATTTTCAATTTTGAGATAAGCAAATTTCTACAATCTGAAGATTTGGTTAAAGTTCCGTTTGATGACACAAATTCCAAGAAGTCATGAGATACTCTTATTACATGGATGGTCCCTAAAAAGAAATATTGAAAAGGACCAGTGACTTGTTGATTCGTCCTGGAGAGCATTTGAATCTTTCTGACTTTGATCCTGATAATACATTTGGCAAGAGTCAGGGGGAAATTAATGGCGAGCTGCCGAAGCTAAGATCAATAATGGCAGAAATGCAATACAAACTTTATATCGAAAATGAAAAATCACTTTTAATTGTTCTACAAGGCATGGACACTTCTGGTAAGGACGGAGTAATAAGGCATGTGGTGAATGCTTTTAATCCAGTTGCCTGCGTTGTCCAGTCTTTCAAGGTCCCCACACCAGAAGAATTATCACACGACTTTTTATGGCGACTCCATAAAGTCGTACCTAGGAACGGCTTTGTAGGAGTGTTTAATCGTTCTCATTATGAGGATGTAGTAGCGGTTCGTGTCCATCACTTGATATCTGAATCTATGTGTTTCAAAAGATTTAATCAAATTAAGCAATTTGAAATAATGCTTACAGAAAATAATGTAAGGATATTAAAGTTCTTCTTACACATAAGTAAACAGGAGCAAAAGAAAAGACTTGCTGACAGGTTGTCAGACCCCGATAAACGATACAAATTCAACAAAGAAGATATTAAAAAGCGAAAAAAATGGGGAGAGTATATGCGCGCATATGCTGACGCAATTAGCAACTGTAGTGTGGAACAGGCTCCCTGGTATGTAATTCCAGCCAATAAAAAATGGTTTAGAAATTGGGCGATAGCAAAGATTATAACAGATACGTTGACACAAATGAAAATAAAATATCCCAAACCTGCTTCTGATTATAAAAACATCAAAATTTGAATATTATTTCGGGAATATTACGAATTTAATGTGCACAAAATTGATAAGCAGAGTTGTTAGCATGTATAAGAAGCGCGTTATAAGGAACAATTTGTCGTAAGTATCGCACATATGTACTTTTCTCAAGGACTTTGTAACACTAATAAATATCAACATTACCATTATCATGATACCACGATACATTAAAAAGAAGTATAAATCCAAGATATAAGACGACTTGATTTGAAATGACGTACCCTCAAAATGGTAACAATAAACCAAATCCATCACCTGCCTTGAATCAAAAAGTGCCTAAAAAAGCGTGGATGTCACTGGCGATATTAGGTTCGGCGCTTTTGATAGCAATGTATGGAGAAACGATGTTACTACCTGCGATACCTGATATAATTAAGGAATTTAATATCAGTTATAATACATCATCATGGATTCTCTCGGCATATCTCATAGCTGGTGCTGTTTCCACTCCAGTCGCAGGTAAGCTTTCTGATGTATATGGTAGGAAAAAAATGGTAATGATTATTATGATCATTTATATCGTTGGCATTACTTTGGGTGGACTTTCAACTAATATTACTTTTTTGATAGTTGCCAGGGTAATCCAAGGAATTGGCATCTCTATGTTCCCAATTGCTTTTGGTATTATACGAGATCAGTTTCCAAAAGAGAAGCTAGCAATAGGCGTCGGTGTATTCAGCTCTATGTTCGCAGCTGGTTCTGTGGTTGGATTGGCCCTGGGAGCAAATATAATTGAGCATTTTGGCTGGCGAACTACATTCTTTTCAATCGTATTTGTTGCGATTGGCTTATGGTTTGTTATTAGGAGATATATTCATGACAGTGCAGATTCCACAGATATGATTGAATCACTGGAGTCGAAAATTCCTGATCCCTCAAAAGATAAGATAACAAAAGTTGCTCAGGATGCTAACATGATTACTAATTCTAAAAATATAGATATAAAAGGAACAATAACCCTAGCAGGCACGATAATTTCGTTTTTAATGATTCTGTCATATTCACAGACTCAAAGCATTGAGAATCCTCATTTGTATGTGTTCATGGTGGTCGGCATTTCATCGTTGGTACTTTTTGTGTTTATAGAAAAGCGATCAAATTCACCGTTGGTTAATTTCCAATTGATGACGAATAAAGTAATTCTTTCGGCTAACATCATTCTTGTTATTGCCTTTCTGTCTATGTTTACAGTATTTCAAACTATACCTGTGTTAGTAAGGAGTCCTCAGCCATTGGGGTTTGGAGAAAACGTAATAACAACTGCAACAATTCAACTTCCATTCATGATTGTATTTTTATTATTTGCTCCGTCTTCAGGCTTTATCGTTTCCAAATTGGGTAATGTAAAACCAACTATTATTGGAAGTATAGTGAGTACTATAGGATTTTTTAGCCTTTTCCTTTTTCACTCAAATGGCATTGTCGTTTCTACAAACTTGGCTATAATCGCAGGAGGTTTGTCATTAATGCAAGTCGGTGGTTTTGATATCATACTACAATCTACACCCCGAAGGTTCAGTGGAATATCTCTTGGAATGACTGTTCTCTTTAATCTTATTGGAGGTTCGGTCGGACCGGCTGTTGCAGGAATCTTCATGCAGACAAATCAAGTATTCATAAAAGATTTAGCTGGTTCGTTTCCCTCACCTGATTCATATAATCTAATATTTTTAACAATAGCTTTATTGTCATTGGTTCCAGTAGTATTGGCAATTTTCATAAAGAGATTACCCTTGCAAAGTTCTGATTGAACCATGACAAAATCGAATAGAAAATAAACTAAAGGAATGTGTAGTGACAACATTAGTTACGGCATACGACGTAACAAAGAATATTGTAATAATATTGCTATTTTTTAACAATTATTCCATTAGATCAAGCATTAATTTCAGATCTGATATTTCTTCTTTGAGAACGTTAATGTCAAAAATATCAGTAGTATATTTATAAAGTAGTTCGCATGCACGAATTTGTGCCAATAACATATCCTTCTTGTTTATATAAAGTGAGTGATAAAACTCAATAGTAGAATATGCTATCTTTCTCTTATGGACCGACCCACAAAGCTTGGCATCGATTTGAATCAAGTATTCATGATCTGTTAGATTCATCTATTTATGATCAACTCAAATCGATTTGAATCTTCCAATCCTAACTCTAGCCTTCTGCTCATCCATATTGTGCAATAATAATCAGAATGCATTACCTCATCCATTTTATTACATTTGTGACACGTCCATGAAACGGATTCTTTACAAATTTTGCAAATTGCGGATGGTGTCAAACTAGAACCGCACATTCTGCAAGAATTTCTATTGAACATATTAAGAAATATAAGTATTATTCCTATTAGGATTATGAATATTGATCTTATTGATCCTATTGAACTATATTGAATATATGATTATATCGAGTTTTCGAGCTTTTGTTTTTTCATTTAAATATTTGTACCACAGGCTTTTAACTACTAAAAATTTAAAGATTAGATTAGATATGACTGAGGTTCCGTACTTGTGTTACGATTTCACTATTAAAATTCAAAGATTGAAGTAGATATGATTAAAATTCAGTATATACTATTCTCATCGTCAATATTGATTTTAGCCACTTTATTTGTTTCTTTTGCTTCATCACAAAATGTTACTAATCAGAGTAATTCTAATTCATCCGCTATAGCTGATAAGATAAATAAATCAATAGATGTAACAGTGATTGATACTGTAGGTGACTTAGATTGTTCAAATAATTTAGATGAGCAAATCAAAAAAGATCATCCTGATCTCTTTATTGCACTAGGAGATTTATGCTATAAATCTGATCTTACCAATTTTACTGGTACTTACGGTGATTTGAAAAAAGAGGACGAATTTGCTTGTCTAATAGGCAACCATGACTCAGAAGAAGATGGTAATCTAAAAATTCTAAATCAAACACGCGAATATTGTGGAGATCATTGGTATCGCAAAATTGCAAATAATACGACTCTGTTGATTGGACTAAATACGAATGGAGACACTAAATTGCAGACAAAATGGGGACAATCAGTGGTAACAAATTCAACATTGATGAAAGGGATCAAAAATGTTATGTTAATATCTCATAAACCTGCACACACGCCACCCGAATCACATCATCCAGTAAGAAATTCAACTATCAGGATGATATCTGGTATTGAGAGCAATATAACAAAGGGTATTCAAGTATATGAAATTGCTGCACATAATCATTTCATGGCCGAATCAAGTAATGGACGTTGGTTCATTTCTGGAGCAGGAGGAAAAAGTCATTACGAAGGAGCTACTAGTGAAGAGTGGCCATTTGTGAACACCAAGCAATACGGATACCTGCAAATCAGAATAAATAATGCGAACGGCACGGTGATTAGTATTAATTTCTACGGACTGGATGGCGAACTCATTCGTTAAGAGGTTATTAAAGAGAAAGGTCGTAACATTTTGTTGTAGAATTAGCTCATCTCAATAGAGCATTACACTCCGTGGTGATCATACAAATGAAAGGGTCTATCTGATGAAAAAAGATTTCTGAACAAATTCAAACTGCATAGCTGATCAAGCTTTCAAGAATTTCTGCCAAAATATTTCTTGTTACTTTGTTACTTTTACTCGCCCATAATCTGCACAATGACATTTCGGTTCCTCGGTCTCGTATCCATTTCTAGTATGACTATTTGCTGCCACGTTCCCAATGTCAATTTGCCCTGCAGTATTGGAATAGTTAGGCTTGGCCCTATTAGTGATGCTCGGACATGTGAGTGACCATTCCCATCATGCCATGTGTTGTCATGTTTATATTCTATATTTTTTGGTACAATCCTAGACAACATCGCAGGAAAATCATGAATAAGTCCTGGTTCATATTCAATAGTAGTTATTCCGGCCGTGGATCCTGAAACAAAAATAATGACAATCCCCTTTTCAAAATTGCTCTCATTTACTATATTTGATAACTGTTGCGTAATATCAATTACATCATTCTCACCTTCAGAATGTATCTGAATTGTTTTGGTTACAACATTCATATGACAAATTGTACCGTACCCTAGTATCTGCTTTTCTAAGTTTACTTGAATCTTGTTGACTAGTGGACTTTGATTTTTTTTATCATTAACTTCAAATGACTTCCTCATCGAATTCGTATTCGAATGCAAATTGGCCTATATTTCATATCATATCATTTGCATCTTTATTTTTCAAGTAATAATAAATATGATGACCGTTAAAATAACTTATGAATGAAATAAAAAAAATTCCAGAAGGATATCATTCAATAACTCCTGTTTTGATTGTGAAAGATGGGGATGCGGCAATTGAATTCTATAAGAAGGGATTTGATGTAGAAGAGCGACATCGGATGAAAAGTCCCGACGGCAGGGTCGCGCACGCTGAATTAAAGTTAGGTGATTCTATCTTTATGTTGTCAGATGAATACCAGGAGATGAAATGTCATTCACCCAATTCAATTGGTGGAAGTCCAGTTTCCATGTATGTCTATGTTGAAGATGTTGACGAACTTTTCAATAAAGCTGTCTCTGCAGGAGCTAAAGTTCTGGATCCTGTGAACGATCAATTCTGGGGCGATCGTCATGGACTACTAGAAGACCCATTTGGACATCTCTGGTCAATAGCGACTCACAAAAAAGACCTCTCAGAAGAGGAAATGAAAAGAGCAGCAGAAGCAGCTTTTTCTCAAATGTCAAAGTAAATTTCCTTTTTATTCATTTTCCCTCATTGTTTCAATATTTAGGATTCATTAGGAAAGTACAATATAGACAAATAATACCCTTGTGTTCACAATATTCCAATCATTTTGTACTTGCTATTTGGTAACAAAACGTAAACTTTATACTATATATTGATGATGAATTAATCTGATATAGCTGATGTACCTAGGTGGTAAATGTGGTTGATATTCTAATTAATTTTGCAGGTGACGTATTTCTAGCTAAAGCCGTTAAAGATTACTTATCGTCTAAGGGATTTATCTTAGACATACATATGACGCCTAACAAAGACGAAATAAGCATATCAATACAAGAAAATAATATACGAAAAGGAATTAACCTGGTTAAAGAAATTCTGCGAAACTATTTAGACGAACATAATCTGACAAAGTATAATGTCACCGAATTTGAGAATATCATCACTGTGGGAATTCCAAAGGAGATCGAAGACATCTCAAATCTTCTGATGTGTGAGATATGTGGATGGAGAGTAAACACAGAAGAGGAATTACTTATCCATAGAAGGACACATTGGATTTAAAAATATAATGAGCCTTAGAACAATAATAACATATACTTAATATCATGGCAATTTGTGCCTTTTATTAATGAAATTAGCGATGCTTGTGATTTTTCTTTGTATCGGAATATTTTATTCTTTATTGATTTTATTGATTGCCTTCTTCCCATTGTATTCAAATGTGCTTTTCATTTTGTCTCATGTTGTATACGATCCTCTCCACTTGTTGTCTAAAAACATAGATCACCAAGGAATAATACAGGAAACAAATGCTCAAAGCGGTATTGAAAATGGTAATAATAGTTTGACCACTTCAAGACAATTAAACACAGAAGATATAACTGTTGGTCTATGGATGCCTATGAACAATAGTTTTGCTCTTCAGCATCTAGAAGGCGAGGAGCAGAAAAGAGCAATAGATACACTTCTCAATAAAGGTTATCAGGAGTATTATTACGTCATGAATAACTTTGAAGATTCCAAATCTCTGAAATTGACAGAATCGTTACTAAAGACCGCTAATAAAACGAATCTAAAAATAATAATCATACTCCTTCCTCCGTCTGAAGGTGGATCGGATACAAGTTACGATTGGGACGGATGGATAAGATACTTTAATTCTCTTGAAAAGAAGTATCCATCATCATTTGAGGGTTTTACAATAGATGATTTCAACTGGATAAGTACGAAAACTAACACTAAATTCAAGAACAATATAGATTTTATGGAATATACCATGCTCTCCAAATCTCTTGAGCACAAAAGTAAGAATGTAAAGTTTTATCCAACAATTTATTTTGAAGGGAAAAAAACTGGAATAATTGTAAAGAAATACAATAATTTTATTGATGGTTTAGTTGTAGCCAGTGGGTGTTACTATAACGTATCAATTTTAGAAAGACAACTAGATATGTTCTCAGAAATTTTCAAAAAGCCTATGAGGTATATCGTATATCCTACTATAACTTATAACTATTCGAGACTTGATTATAGTCCTCCTACGGACCGGCTCATAATGGCGACCTTATCAATAGCATCAACATCTTCTCATGGTTTGATAGTTTGGCGTGATCTGGATAATCCTGTTATACAGGAACATATGAAATACAGACATGATAAACAATATCTCCTGGATATCTCAAATTCTAAACAGGCACAAATTAAAGAAGAGATGATGGATACAAATGGCAAGTCTAAGATTAGCAAATTACATACTGGCTGTAGTAATTGGGCTAAGAAGTATAACGAAGCATATGATAAATGGAAAAATTTGCCAGAAGGGGAAGCGAATGATAAATGGAAAAAAACGATTCTAAACTAAGCCGATCAAAACCAGTAAATTTATATTTACCAAATTAAGGAATGTTTGAACGAAACTACATTAGATAAGACCATTATGCAAATTGAATTTAAAAATTGCTAGTCAGTCCAAATATTCTGCCGCTTTTTTCTCCCCTTGTCTAATTAGTTCCTTTATTGTCTCTACAGAAAAATCGGCGTTTTGTAGGGGGTAAGGACTTGCCGGAATAATTCTAGTAATTCTTTTTAGTTTTAGAATCTTAGCTCCGTACTTTTCAACCAGTGTATAGTGTTCCTTATTAATGTAGTCGATCTTTTCCTTCTCTATTTTCGTTTGATCAGAAGCCTGGACTATATCATATAGTGCTTCAATTAAATTTACATGCCTTGTTATAAGTCTAGACATTTTTTCGAGGCTTTCTGTCTTGTCGCTAAACATTATATCTTTGGCCCTTGACATAACTTCACTCATATTTGCAGGCAGTTTTTCTATTTTTCTGGGATAGCTTTCCACGACAAAGATGTTTTTATTCTTACTCGGAGATGCGACCATTACCTCGCGAATCGGCGTATTGCTTAATAAAGAACCGTCCCAAGCATATTTGCCATCGCTTACTTTCACCCAGGGAAATCCATATTGTGGGTATCCGATAGTAGCAAGAAGGTGCTTCATCTCAATAGACCTCTTGTAACTATCAAAGATAAGCGGTTCTGCACTAAGAACATCAACTGCAGTAATAATAAGTCTTGTATTGCTGTTACTGTTACCTTCATTAGTATTATTCTGTTGGCTTCTTGGAGAAAGTTTCTTAAAATCGATGTACTTTTCTAAGGTCTTACTTAAGACAGAATTGTCATAAATATAAGTCCATTTCCAAGGAGGTTGATAATATTGCTCTATTTGTGAACTATCTAGACTGGAAATATTAAAGTTAAGCCACCTTGGTATAAAGAAATCCGGAACTCCATAAAATGCTGCATTTAGTGATGCTGCAGGCGATCTCTTCAGTTTCGTTTGATATTTTTGATAGTCAAAGTCAAAGGTGAAAATATCAGGGATTATATTGTAACTGCTTTCTGCCAAATCCAACCAAAAATTCTCCAAGTCTATTTCAGGTCTGTCATTATTGCTGCCAGCAGCTATTGCACCATTGATACCACCTATTGATGTTCCTGCTATTATGCCAAATTTCATATTTTTTTTCGCAAATGCTTTAAAAACTCCACAGGCAAAAGCTCCTAAGGAGCCGCCGCCTTGTAGTATCAATACATTTTCTACACCTTTCTCATGCTTGTGATTGGCCAATACACCCTATTGTATTACAAATAATCTTAACGTTTCTTTTTCAAAAATTTCGTAATGCGGAAATTGATGTACAAATCTGACATGACAATCAAAAAACATTCGTTACGCAATAAACAATGTACAGCAATAGTAGATTATGGTAACTTTACTTTCCGATTATTTTGACCATGAACTGAGATCTATAAACTATTAAAACAATGTTGCCCATGTTGTTTTGATGAATAAAGAACTAATTATGGGATCCATGATTTTCGTATTAGCGATTGCATTAATTTATATGCCAACAGGATACGCGCAAAATCTAACAACAAATGCCTCAAATGCTGCAGGTAATATGACAGCTTCAGCCAACCAGACTGCTAACAAAACAGGTGAATCTTTACAAAAAATAGGAAAAAATGCTACTGAAATTGGTGGAGATATACTAAATAAGACTGGAGAGACTGCTAAGAAAATTGGCGAAGGCGCAGCAGGAGTGCTTGGTAACTTAACAGGAGAGATAAAACAAGCAATAAGCGGCAACAGTAGTAAATAGACAAAATTCTATAATTTTTTGGGCTGGCTTGCTGATATCTAAATATGAATTTAGATATCAGTATTAAATCAGCAATATTATGCGATAGATCCTAACTTAAGAATTAAAACCTAAGTAGTGTATCAAATTGTTTCAATTGTTTCTCCCTCTAGGATTTTAATAAAAGATATATTAATTACAGTATTACTAGATACTAGATTACGATGACTATGTCCTCGAAGAATATATTGGTACGTAATATGAATACAATAAACTCTAATGAAATAATCCTAGTATTAAATCCGAATTCTCAAGGAGGTAACACGGGGAAAAACTGGATTGAGATCTATACCAAGGTTAAGGATTTTTTACCTAAAGATCACAAAATTATTTTTACTAAAAAAACGAATGATGGTATATTAGTCACTCGTAAGTTACTCAGAAAAGGATATAGAAATATTGCTGCTATCGGCGGAGATGGCACCATTAATGAGGTTGCAAATGGCTTTTTTGATCTTAAATTACAAGACAAACATTCCAAAGATTTCGGGAAAATAAATTTTGACTCTAAATTAAAACAAATAAACCCAAATGGAATTATGTACATTGTTCCGTCAGGAAGTCGAAATGTGATGGCAAGATCTCTTGAGCTAAAACATCAGGGCCCCGAATCCTTGATGCGGATTAAACAGATGAAGAAACGTAAGATGGATGTTATAGCAGCTATTGTAACTGATAAGGATGACCCGTCTATATTTCATAACAGAATTATAATGAATGCAGCAGAGATTGGTGTCGGAGCTGAAATCATAGACAGATCCAAGAAAGTAAGAGGAAAAATAAATAATCGTTTTGTATCTACCATAGCAAGCATAATTGCTACTCTTCCAGCATATAGTAGTAATGAGTGTGACATAATCATTGGCAAGCATAAGAAAATCTCTACAAAAATGACAATGGGCATAGTTGCCAATGGTCGTTTCCTAGGTGGGGGTTTCAAAGCGGCTCCTCGTGCAAGATTCTCCGATGGTCTACTGGATATTATTATATTAAAAAACTCGGGCAGTTTCAAAATGATTGATAAACTGATAGAATTAAAGGGAACAAGTAGTTATAAATATGAAGAGGATATTCTTTATTATCAAGCTTCAGAAGTGAAGATTTTACCAAAAGAGAGTGAGGTTACTGTTACTGTAGATGGGGAACCAATAGGAAAGCTCCCAGCCTTTTTCAAAAGTTATCCTAACGCCTTGACCATAAAGAGTGAGGCATCTTCAGTACGGATCTAGATATTTTTGTTGGGTAAGGGAGCGCGCAAATATTGTAAAATTAAAGATTAACGCCTTGTTACTGATGCGTGCATTAGATTATTACTTGATATTTTTTGACAATTTTCGTGCAGTCTTTTTTCGTTCGTCTTCATCTTTCTGAATTTCGGAATGATCTTCTGGAATATCCAGAGGTTCTTCTCCAAATTGTCCACTAGTTGCGTCGTTAAGTGCCTGATCCCGTTTAAACGGGTTCTTCTTTTCTGTACTCAATGTTATTATTTATTCAATATGCTTATTATGAATTACAATAAATACTGATTTACGAATTTAACTACTCACAATTTTTGATACTACGTTTTCCTCCCTAGAATAGTTGGAAATTCAAAATATCAGGGGTAATCGGAACCGTATTGTTAGTGGGATTAGGAATTGAATAGGTATTGAATCATGCGTAAATCTTCTTAAAATAAAATGGCAAGAGTCTCTAAACTGGGAATCTACGCAATCATTTGGTTCCAATATTAAGATAAGGCCCGTTAATTTCAGTACAGAACATAAAAACATGTTATCTAACTTACATGCTATAATAGCCAAGTCTTATCTAGCAATAGATTCAAAACATGACAAATTAATTACTAGTCTTCGTACTGCTTACGCTGAAGAATTGAACCTAAAGAAAGACGCTACTAGTTATGATGATTTACTCGACGCTCTCAGACTAGCACTAAAAGGTTATGACATTACATAAAGTACTAAGGAAAAATCGTTTATGAAAATGATCAAAGGGTTATCCATCAAGATTATCTATGTGTTCACAATAAGTTGCAGACTCACTTTTTTTACGAAATTTAACGATCCATGTCCTGAACGTATTCACAATTCATGGCGGTTTCACCATCACTTGAAAAGAAGAACGCCAGTCGATCGTTAATGTCAGGACCACAGTCAATAAAGTCATAAGAAAAATCGCGACTATTACCAGCACTTGGATAAATCTGATCGTTACCCGAGCCACCATAAATTCTATCGAGCCCTTCACCAGACAAGATGTAATCGCTACCTGGACCACCAGATATGAGATCGTCATTATTAACTAAAGACCCTTCTATATAGGGCATATCCAAGATGGTATCGTCGCCAGAATATCCATCGTACTTGTCATTACCTCTTCCTCCCTCTAGACGGTCGTTACCTACTGCCCCAAACAAAATATCATTCCCGTCATCTCCCCAGATGTAGTTTGGATTAGTTCCAGATGCCAAGATGTAATCATTACCTGCTAAACCATGCATAAAGCTCCCGCTAGGATAAGATGCAAACATTATGTCATCACCAGAAGTTCCGTTACATACGGTGGGAGTGGGTGGGCAATTGATGACGGCAGCCCAACTCGTTTGATCAAGTGAGAATAAAAGTATTACAGCAACTCCCGTGATTGAAGAAATAAGATTGATTTTTGAAATATAAAATATCATCATCTTTAAATCAAACCTACAGATAATATTTAAGGCTTCAGTGAAAAATGATCTGTTAAATAATTCGGAATTCTGATACTAAAAACTTGACCGAGCCAAGGAATATTCCCTAAAGAAGAACCAAACAAGTTATTCAGATTTATTGGATGCCCTAAGATTAGCATTAAAAGGCTTTGAACTAAGTTAAGGAAATAATAAATATCATAATCAAGTTAATTATGATTAACACTTGAGACTAGTGATTTCCTAAACAAGATTACTGTGAACAAGGCAACAAGTGCTAAAAAACCGATTCACACTAATCTATACTATGGATTTGAATCAATTACTCCAATATTCACTTGAGAAACCTTAAATGAATCACTCTATACTACAGATTATGAGGGTTTATTATTTAATATTCCCAATAATTATGATTTCGTTAACGATTTTCTCAGGTCTGATAAAGATCACATATGGACAGGTAAATGAAACACCATCATTTATGAATATGAATGAGACTGAGGAATCAAAACCTAATACAACCGTAAATAATAATCCCAGCGGACTTGAAATATTGAGCCATAACTCGTTTTCTGATTCTCTAGGTTATTTGCATGTAGTAGGAGAAATAAAAAATAATTACCCATCCACTGTGACATTTGTGACAATCGTAGGAACTTTTTATGATATCAACAATCGAGTTGTCGGAACACAATTTACATATGCAAATCCTTCTGACATAGGCTCTGGAGAGAGGGCTCCGTTTGAATTAATACTGTCGTCTGCAAGTGTTCCCATTTCTCAAATAGATCATTACAACTTACAAACAACTTACCAATAAAGAGATAATTAATTACTTCCCTTATTAGTATTAAACTACCTATACAATATAGAATAATATAATTCTAGTAATCATCATGTGAGTAATATTTTGTAAACCGTATCGAATCAAACATATTCCAATCCATCTTAAATATATCAGAATTGGATGAACCGTAAGGATCTGTCTGATCTTCCAAAAACAGGTTATGTCCCGCAAGAACTTTCAAATTTTCTATTATCTTCTTTCTGTGAGTTTTCAAGTCCGGGAGATGGTCAATTAAGATATAAGAAAAATGACACGCTGGTAACAACAAAAGACAAGTCAGAAGTATATCGTTAGAAGAGGTTCCATAAAGATGACAGACGGATCTGATACATATCAACTTCTCTTGTTGACTTGTGTTTGAGTACTCAAATTTCTGTAAATGAAGATCATAAAATTCATCGTGGTATAATCTGGTCTAGAATAAAGCAATGAGCGAAGAAAAAGAATTAGATGTACAAGACTAGACGAGTGATAGGACCGAATTCATATAATGATAATTGGGATTTAGTGAGATATACTTCTGAACTAAGAAATAGTAAAGGAAATTTCTTTGCATTTGTCGACTTTAACGAAAATGAAGGCAAAATAAGAGAATGTCCTCACTGTCTGGAATATGAAATTCATAATAAATTACAGCCTAGAATATTAAAAAAAGGTGAAGTAAAACCTCCAGATTACGATGAATTTGTTCAATGCTATGAATGCGGGAATGTATTCCCTATCTATGAAGCACACTTTGAATCGGAAATAAAAGATAGTTTAGAAACTGTAAACAATCCTTTTGAGAATTCAGAATCAGTATTTCTTTGCACAGATAACAAAGCAAGTCAAAGAAGGAAAAGAGAAAGAAAGGATCATTATAGAAAAGGCGTACATAAATACACGTCTAAAAGACTTGCGGATGATGAACAAGAAGATCCCGATATTCAAGCAGAAATAGATAAAGGCAAAATTGTAAATATCTTATACGATTCTAGCAGATAATCCGGAAGGGTTTAATCTTTAAATTTATGGAATGTCAAAGTTAGATCAATGTCATCAGATTTAGATAATGAGGAAATACTTGGTCGATATAAAAAAATAATACTCGGTTTGGAATCTTTAGTAAGAATTGTAACGATTGGTAAATCAAATAGTTCCGTATCAATTACCATCAATTTACATGGAATCTTGGTTTCGGGTGAATTAGTTTCTATAGAAAATTTTCATAGAAATATGAAAACTCTCATGCTTGATAATATGGATCAAAAAAATGATCCTGAAGTATATGAACCACTTAGAGACGCAATGCAAATACTGGAGAATGCAAAAATCATTGATGAAAATAGCAATTTTAATTTTGATTACTTGTGTATAAAAGGCGCAAAAATCTATCTGCCTGGTTTTGAGAGAATAACTATACCTTTTTGGATCGGCAAACTAGAATCCGTTGATGGCTTCTTTATTGGTAGTATGTAACTTTCTAATTTTATTAATACACTTTTATACATGGTTCAATAGGTACTATATCGCAACATTAATGCTCACTTCAAGAGCGTCTTTAACTTTTTTATTGAACTCAAGGGTGGTCTTTGTAGTACGACTGATATATTTACTTGAATTCCTGACATAATCCAGATAATCCTTCATTTCATCCTCATACATTATCACATTGTCTGCTACTACTACTGCTCTTTTATTCAACAGACCATGTTGTTCAATAAGTTGGAGATATTTTAGATATTCGTTCTTTGTAGCATCCAAGAAAACCATATCGAATTTGTATTTGGATTTGAGTTTTGGGATCACTTTTAAAGCATCACCATTGATTAGATGTATTTTATCAGATAGTCCAGAATTTTCTATGTTGCTTCTTGCAATCTGTGCCATCTCCCCATCTTTCTCCAAAGTAAAAAGAATGGGTTCGCTTGAATTATTTTCAAAATCAATATTCATTTTCTTTTTTCCTGCTTTCTGAATTAAAATATTAATTGTTATTAAAATCGCCGAATATCCCTGCAACGTTCCGATTTCAAGCGCTTTTTCAGGCTTATGTTCTTTGATGATATCTTTCATAATTTTTCCTTTAATAGGACCTATTGAAGGAAGAAATTCCTTTTTTGCCGTTTTTTCGATATCTTGCAGCACCTTCTCCACTGTATTTTCTAGATTGTTGGGCCTCCTTTTACTTTTCAAGTTTTGTTATTACTTTCATTACCTTGGTATAAGAAAATTTCTACAAAATACAATAATCGTAGTCTGCTAACAAAAATTCAATTTCTATTCAATGCAGCATATCTTCCTAGAAAAGAGTTATTAAAAATAGTGCCAATATTCGATTATGAGTAAACAATCAAACGTGGATTTAAGTGACCCTCGGATTAGAAGTCTTTTTGAAGGTAAGAATCTTGCCTTTTTATCCTCACTAATGAAAGATGGCTCTCCACATGTAACTCCAGTTTGGGTTGATATTGAAGATGGTAATATACTTGTAAACACTGCATTAGGTAGAGTAAAACAGAGGAATATTTCTAGAGATCCAAGAGTAGCCTTGTCTATAATTGATCAAAATAATCAATATGAAATGGTTACTCTTAGAGGTAAGGTAACTGAGCAAATTACGGGAGACAGGGCTGAAAAACATATTGATAAGCTTGCTAAAAAATATATTGGCAAGGATAAATATCCATGGAGATCGAAAGCAGAAAAAAGGGTAATTTTAAAGATAAAACCAGGGAAAGTATTTCACATGAATTAGCACTCAATTTATATAGCTCCATGGCTTCGGAATTGAAATCGTTATATTCTATAATGGATTATCTATACCATGTCATCAGAAAATCAGGAAAAGTGCGCAGCATGCGGAATGACATTCAATAATCAGGACGAATTGAAGGAACATATGTTAGAATTACATCTAGAATAATAACTCCGGAGTAATTCAATCAGATGTAATTTTGGAACACATGCGGTGGAATTGATCTAAGCAAGCTTATAGACTGGTGGAGATATTTTTTCTTCCATAGCACTCAGGATCTGGTCGATACAGTCGTGACTAATAATTGATGGAATTGACACCCTAAGTTCTACTGGTACCAAATAGTTAATGTATTTTAATAGCTGCCATCTTCTTCCGATGTCTTTCTCTTCCCGGCAAATATTTATCAGATTGATAAATTGTTTACTGTTTTTTAGCATCACAATACTATGAGCTTACAGATTTATGAGCTTTAACTACCAATTTCTTCTACAATTGTTCTGTATCATAAATATTAGAAATTTATAGATACTTTTTAGCACGGTTATTTGCTTTGCTTTTTATTTGAGAAATTTAATTCTCTGTTCTGTATTCTATAGACATTTTAAAACCAGTTCATAGTTCGTTTTTAATAATATACACTAATTCTAGATCAGACATAAATGTAATAATGACAATTACTTATTATGGACTGCGATTTTTGTAGAAAAGAGTGTGAAAAGTATAAATTATTCTATTCTCCATCTGGTGCAGATCCACGTGAATACCATATATGCATAGATTGCATTAAAAGTTGGCTAAGAGAAGTAGAACAATGAAAGCATTGTTGGTAATATACATCAACTAAAAGTTGAGTCAGCTTTACGCAAACTAATTGCGGGTATAATCTTGACTATGAGGATAATTCAATATTCTATTGCGACCAACTATTCGAAACTTGTACTGATCGCCGTACAGGCCAGAATAAAAGTGAGCATAACTTTTGGCAGCAGTAAATGTAGTGAAATTGGTTCTTAGCCCATCTACGGCTGTCTTATTACCATAGACGTCTTCAATCTCGATAACGTAGAATTTAGGTAACCTCTTAAATTGCTTGATTGTCATGTACATTATAATTAGGAAGAATGCTACCACGGTAAGAACCATAAGTAAATGTTCAAAACCCTTTACAAATTCTAAAATGTTATTTATTACGTTCTGCTCAAACCATTTTGAAGATAATGATAATAATCTAATAACTACTACTACTAAATAGTCAATCACTTCATCCGCCCCCAATTGGCGTTTATAGTCACAACAATATATTTGCCTAGCTCTTTAAAAGACTATCTATGGATATTAAAGGACAATTCTGATTCTATTCACTATTTTTTAAATTCGTGTTATGCTACCGCTAATATTTAAGTTCTATTTACAGTATCAATTCAAAATTCAAATCTAACCACCATGGTGTCAAAACTAGAGTGGATTTCTACAAAAAAGAAAAAATTTGAGGATATAAACCTTGTTTGAATTTAGATCTTTTCTAATTATTGCCCTTTAACAGATTTATTGCTTCAACTAGTTTGGCATCGGTAGCATTGATGTGTATATCCAATTCTGATTGTTGTACCTTATCTTTTATTAAATCCCGCAATTCTTCTCGCATCTTATGTTCAATATCTTCCATGAAAGATTGAGAGCTTTTTTTCTCAAGTTCTTCTTCTACATGCTCGAAATTGTCTAGATAAGCCTCAGTTGCTAATTCCTCTGCACCTGTGTAATTACTATTCTTATATTCAACTGATGTTTGATTCAACAAACTTCTGGCGTTCTCCAAGTAGTCGACAAATTTATTTGGCTCACCTTCAGTCACAGTTGCTTCTTTTTCCTGTGCATACCCCATTTGCATACCAGATACAGACAGAGGCATGATGATAGCAGCTATCAAGATGCTCCATTTTAAATTGATTTTTTCCATTGTTAGGTCGCCCTAATTAAATTTCACGGATAATTTAAACGGTGTTAGGAGTGTAAAACTTGGGATGATGCTATTGACATTGTGCTGCTTAAGAAAAATCAACAATTCTAATACTTTTTATGTCTAAGACATGAAAAAATAGTCTTAATAAAAAATGAAAATGGCATATTCCAGCTCTTCGATTACGAGAACAGCTTTTTCAAATCCATTATATCTGGCTATCGCCTCAGTAACAGGCCTTATTTTTTGGATAGTAACAAACACATTTGATAATTTCCTCTTTTTTTCACCTTATTTGACATTCTATGTTCCTAATGATATGATTGAAGCGTTTATCTTAACTTGTATTAATTCAGTTCTAGTAGCAATCTTGGTAAACTTTAATCTGTATATAATAAGGAATCTGAAATTAAAGTTAAGTAAATCTGCGCTGTCGGGTACTACGATAAGTGTTCTTTCTAGTACATGTGCAAGTTGTTCCACTTTTGGATTCACACTTGCTTCAACGTTTGGTGGACTAGGCTTTTTAGCATCTAATTTTCTGTCAAGCAATCAGATAACATTGAGAGGAATATCCACAATTGTTTTGCTGTTCGCAATTTGTACTTGTTATATTAAGACTAGGAATAGCTGTAAGTCATCAAGTCAAAGTCAAGTTCAAGGTGACCGAGGAAACTCGTCCTCACAGTAATTGTATATATTCATTCTTTCTAGTCCTATAGTCCGTAATCTATCTACCATAATAATTAGTAATTGTCAAATTTTCGATCTGCAAATCGATTATTCACCGTATCAACCTTGATTTTATTGATTTAGATATCAAAAAAAGAAAAAGGGATTTTGAGTTATTTTATTACACGAGTATTTTGTACATATGTTACTTTATATGGTTACTTATCCAGTCATGTTACCAGTCATGTTACTGGCCATTCCAGTCATGTTACCAGTCATGTTACTGGCCTTTCCAGTCATGTTACCAGTCATGTTACTGGCCATTCCAGTCATGTTTTCAGCAAATACACCAGTACCAATCATAGGTACTAATAACATGCTTAAAGCCAACGTGATTGCTAATGACAAAATAAAAATTCTAGCCATTTTCATGAGAAACAACGTTACTTTATTTAAATATTTTCTTGAGCTTTCATGATAAAAACAATAAAAAAATTTACCGATAAAATTAATAAAAAATACTAATGAATTACACCATTTTTTTCAAATTATAGAATTAATCGTAGATAATGGAAATTTTTTCCCTTTAGCTTATACTAAGATATTACCATATTTAGAATGATAAGACTATTGATATTTTTAACTTCAGATGAAATTAATACGAAAAATTTGTCACATCAGCGAATATGATTCAAATTCCTTAATTGAAAATTTTGATCGCCTTAATCATTTAAATTTGACCAAATATTATGACATGTTGTATCATGAACATCGTATTTTCCTATGGATTGTTGTCTATCAGGATTATGGCCGGTATTGTATTTATAGCGCATGGAATACCGAAATTTTTACGATGTATCTGGAGGATATAGTTTTTTTCAATCTATTAATTTACCTTCTGAATTATTCTTACCCATAGCACTCCTAGAGGTAATAGGAGGTTTGGCTATATTATTGGGTGTATTAACAAGAATCGCTTCATTATTATTCATTATTGAAATGACGGGCGCAATAGTGTTCGCTAAACTGTCTAAAGGATTTGTCGGCGGATATGAATTTGAACTACTCTTGATATCAATATGCATTACTCTAGTTCTTGTTGGTCCAGGAAGGATATCCATTGAAAATTATATCCTAAAAAGGGAAATATTCCCTAGAGGGAAACAATTACATCAAGAATTGCTCCGCAGCTGAAAGAAAATAATTAAAATTAATTTTTTTCTGTTTTGAATTAAACTAATAATAAAAATAAATTATCGGGACTTTCACAACAGATACCCTGGATAGGAATGATATACTACACAATACAATACATACTGCCTTATCCTCATGAGGATGATAACCCCCATTTTTCTCGCACCTTTTCTTCAACTTTTGAAAAAACAAATCTGTCAAATAGCAAACCAACTCCGAATATAACAATCATTGTTGCTATTATCTGACTCATGTTAGAGAACTCTCTTCCGATAGCCAAAATATATCCTAATCCCAGTCCGGTAGTAATCAACATTTCTGCGCCGATTAAAGCGTGCCAAGCGAAAGACCAAGTTTGTCTCAAGCCCATTATTAAAGAAGGGGCCGATGCAGGGATCATTACATATCTGAATAGCAAAATTCCACTAGCTCCCATATTCCTGGCTGCATGTAAGTATATGGGCGGGATGTTTCTGATTCCACCATAGGTAGAATTCATTACTGAGAATACTGAATTCATCACAATAACGAAAAGTATTCCAAAATCATTGAATCCAATAAGTAGAATAGCAAATGGTACCCATGCTATACTTGGAAAAGATTGAAGCCCTAAAGCAAACGAACTCATAGTTTTTCCAAATTGTTTGAATCTAACCATAACAAGTCCAACGCATCCGCCAATCAACACTGAGATTACGAATCCAATAAATAATCGCCAAAGAGTGATGGCGATCCCATCTATCAAAGTATTTTCGGAGACCAAGTCAATAAACGATTGGCCAACCATCGCTGGGGAGGGTAGAGATACACGTGGCCAAATTTCTAGTGAAAATACAATTTGCCAGATAATCAGAAAAGCGGCTATAAATAAGAATATACTTAAAACGTCCTTCACGTTATAGTTCATCTCTTTTTTTGAATTTACGTGATTATCCATTTCAGAAAACCCTTCTATTAATCGCTCCTCTGAGATTAAGTCTATTCGTTATAAAATTCAATCGTGATTGGATTGTAGTTTCCACAATTTTAATTCTTTTAATAATTATGGAAATATATTGGTTTCAATACTAAGCTCTTACCCACCTATTACTTTTGATCCTAAAAGTAAGTAATCTTGTGTTCAATAATGATGTGAAACTGAATCTACTCGAAAATGTGAGGGTAACCTCAGCAAGCAGAAATGAAGTTTTTCTCCGAATGCAATTTTCAGAACTTCTAATCCCTAGTATTTCAATGATACTCAAGTAGGAACCTGCATTAGGACTTGATTTATCGCACTCTCAAATACAGAATAAGGCTGAGCACCTACTATTTTTAGAGGCATTTTTCCCTCTGCAATTAATATAAAAGTAGGAGTGCTTGTTAAACCGATACTTCTTGCCAAATTGTCATTTATAACAACTAAATTTTCATATTTTTTGGAATCAAGGCACGCTGAAAACTTGTTTACATCCTTTACCCCTGCGTAAACTGCAAACTGGGTTAAACTATTCTTAGAAACCCAATCTATGTTTTCACCTTTTGAATTTCTGTATACTTCATCGTAATAGGGCCAATATTTCCCTTGTTCTGCGGCACAATAAGATCCAATGGCAGCTAGTGTGGATAGCTTGTCTGACGGTCTATCATTTATTACAAAATCTTTGAACATGAAATTAATCATGCCTGTTTTGACATAATTGTTAATAATTAGATCTTTGGTTTCTTTATGAAATCTTGCGCAATACTGACATTGATAATCTCCAAATTCTATCAAAGTCACGTTCGTTTTACTCGTTCCTAATGCTGATGCATTTTGAACTATTGGCTGGAGAAGCGTATTTAAAAGCTGGTCAGTATTTTCTCGATTCTTGGGCGCGTTATTATGTCCCATTGTCATAAATGCAGTTGCAGACCCTCCAACTAATACTATACCAAATATAATAGCCCACATTAGGGATTTCATTTTAAACTTCTTGGGAGCTGATTTCTTGACCTTTCGTTTCAATATAGAATCCTGTGTTTTAGTCGCATAAAAACCGTAGTGAAGTTTGTTTATCTAACCAGTCATATTGAGAAAAAAATTGCGATCACCTGTTTTGGGGGACGTCTATCATATCCCAGCACTTTCTACATAATTGTCCATCAATTTGCCATTTTGGTTTTGGATTATACCTAAAGAAACCTATTTTTTTGCCGCACTTTACACAAAAATTAATTTTCGTTTGATAATCCGATTCTTTTTTATCATAGCATTTTTTGCATAAAGAAACATCATTTTCCAAACCCCATTGCCATCTTGGATTCTTTTTTTGATCTCCGTCTATGATTGCATTACAGACGAAACATTGGTTTTGCCTTTGTTTAATTTTTGCTTCTTCTTCTTTCTGCTTAATGACAAACTCCTCAGTTGTTTTCATATGACAGTCACTGCAAAGAAACCCAGGAATGTTCCAGGATTTATCCGGTTTGTACTTGAATTTAAGATTCTTGCTGCATAGCGTACAGAATTGAGGTTTCCTAACTTGCAAACATTATTTTTTCGAGTATCTCGTAAAAAAATGTATCTTTGCTTTCCTAATGCCTACTAATATGCTCAGATATTTCAAAGGTTATTTTACGTCTGATTTAAGACATTTTTAAGATGTATAAAAACAAGAAAAATAATAATCAATATTTATAACTGGTAGGTAATGTTATGCAAATGATTACCAAACAATGTGATAATTGTGCTCCAAAAGGTAAGAATTTTTACTGTAATGCCTGTGACAAAACAGCTGAGCTGTTTTATATTTATAGTTATTATATAAATAGATTTTCGGAAAATACTTTCATGGGTAGAATGAAGGCTTTTACCTGGCACGACGTATTGGAGTATGTAAAAAATAATTTTTTTCATAATCCTTCTGGTGAACTTGACATAAACTGTGAGAAAAACTTTGCATACATAGAAGAAAAATTATCACACAAATTGTCATATAGCCGAGGCACTAACAAATCCGATCGTAATCATCCAATAGGATACAAAATTTATTTGAACAAAGATAATCAATCAATTGATGATACTCCGAAAGGAGATATTTGGGACTTAACTTCAACTTAGCTTCAATCCAGATTACCAGGACGGTGTTACTATTTACCGAATAGCTTCAGAGTAACAGCGGACAACTGAATTATAGTGATATCGGCGAACTTTCATTTCAAGTCCTTGTATAAAAAAGTTTGAAGAGAGGCATGACTCAAATTCTATATCGATATGTTAAATGGGATCATTCATCATGAAAGGATATGATTTCTTTATTACCATATTTTTTAAATAATTCATCATACCTTTCGTACTTTTTAGATATTAAATTGCCATTGCCGTCATACATCTTTACAAAATTGGCGCGCATTATAATATTTCCCTGAGAATCGAAGAACCTAATACTATAACCGTTCATTCCGCTCTGTCTTTCTTCTACTACGAACTTTGCCATTGTTACATTCTCAAGATTCAAATGAATATGCCACGGTTTATCGTCATTTCCGATTGTCAACCATTTGTCGCTTACACGAACAGGTAAACCTCTTTCGCTTTTAACTTCACAGATCCCACTTCCACTATTTACTGAGAACATAATATTATCTATTTCGAGAATATCTGAAACTAATTCTTTTATAAGGTCATGAGACATAGGTGAATATTATAAAGTTGGTCTAATAAAAATATCAGGCTAAAACCAGAATTGAAGATATCTCTTAAGTGAGATTGAATTCTCAAATAAAATTAAAATGATTTTTTGAGTTAAGATCTGCAATTTTCAGGGGTTCGGGTAATCTTTCTCCCTCTTTGGTCAACTTTTCAACAATCTGTATAGATTTTTTTAAACTAATTTTGTGTCCAGCGCTTACATAAGTTGGTCTTTTGCCTCTCTTTTTAATCTCATATCCAAGAATTGTTTCATCATATTCTACAAAGTGATCCTTCTTTACAGAACCACATAATAGACTTTTAGCTACCCCTATAGTTGGTTTATCAATGCTATACCCAATGTAACTAGCCAGACCGCATTTTCTTGGATGCAATACCCCGTGGCCATCAATAAGAACAACGTCAAAATCATTCTCATCTTTTAGTAAAGCCAAAGTTTTTAGTAGTGGACCGGATTCTCTTAGGAAAAATAATCCAGGAATATATGGATATTCTACTTTGCTTTTGATATTGATTGTTGCCACAATGTCAAATGCAGTATTAGTTATAACACCGGAGCAATATGCCGTTTCATTCCTATACGAAATGTCCATCCCACAAATCTTTTCAATTTTGTCAAATGTATCATGAGTTATTACCTTTGTTGAAATTTCTTTTTGAACACCAAGCGCCCAAGAAAATTCCTTTTGCATCATACCCTTCCGAGATCATGTCTCTTAACTTTGACTATTTCAGATTAATTGTTCCGCTAAAGTTAGAGATTTATTTTGTTATGAATCAGTCTTATTGACAGAATAGCTATTCGAATAACTTTAAGCCAAAAGAAAGAATGAATGAATGCGTAGAGTTCACAAGCTAGATCCAAAAATAATCGTCAAAGGGACGAAAACATGCGGCTGGATTGTAATACTGTAAATAGAATACCAAAGTGAATACTCTAATGCATTGTATTTCGCAGTCATCTATCTTTTCGTACGAGCCAGAAAATTGAGCATGTTTTTTTATATGATGTTTTTATAGGTTGTCTGGATTTATAATTCTGATACATAATGCCGGGACCATCAGAATTGAAGCACCAAGAATATGAATGGCAGATTAGCAGCAAAGTCAAGGAGACGCATGACACATATACGTACACTTTATTGCCAGTTTCTGAATCACAAAGATTTGATTTTGAAATGGGCCAATTTGTAACTTTGAGAGCATTTCTAATAAGACCTACAGCATCAGGAGGAAGCGAAGAGAATCAGGTTAATCGTGCTTATTCAATTGCATCGTCACCATCAAGGGATTTTATTGAACTTACAATAAAGGAAGAAAAACCATATGGCTACATTAATCCTACTACAGGAAAATCAGATTCCTTTGCAGCTTATTTTAATGAACAGGTCAAGTTAGGAGACAGGTTCAAGTTAAAGCTGAATCCAAATAAAGAACATTTCTTATGGAAAGTGGCTGCTGGAACTGAAAAAAACGTAGCATATTGGTCGGGTGCAAATGGAGCAGAATCTGCCAGAGGTTTGATCCAGTATATGGAGGATAAGAACGATCCGGAATTTAATCTTATTCTTTTCTATAGTAATACAAAGCTATCAGTTGATAATGCAAAGAAAGAATTCAATAGTACTGAACATCATCCTATAGATACCTTGAACGTTATTTACTATAATTGGTTGATTGATATTACAAAAAAGATTGAGAACCTCAAGGTGATTTTTACATTTACAAGGGAGCAAGAAGTGCCGATAACATCACCTCAAGATGCAAGGATTATTTATAGGAAAGGAAGATTCTTCTTGAATCCTGACGGCTCTCCCGAAAGAACTTTATTGAAATATGGTGGAAAAGTAGAGACATTGTTTAATCCAATATGTGGTAGTAGCTCGTTCATAAACGGGACAGTAATGTTACCAAATGGCAAGATAAATAGAGGAAAAGGAATATTACAAAATCTAGTGGAGCTTGAAGGAGTAAAACCTGAAAAGATCGACAAAGAACAGTTCTATTTACAACAATCCGGAGCGAATCAGCAAGAAGAAAAATAATATGAATTGAGCTGAATTTATCTGAATTGAATTACCAATCATTTAACCTTCACCTCTTTTTCATTATCTAATTTATTTACAATTTAAATGAAGTGTGTATTCGCAAAGATACTTTGCTTTGTAATTGAGATATAAGGCAATTGAAACTGAATACAAATTTTTGAATCGTTTTGATAGATGATTATTGAATAAATGATGTGAAGATTTAGCTATAAAATATTGAGCCAACAGTTATTTGTCTTATACCTTAGAAGATAGCGGCTTATGAATACGAACAAGAATATGTCAATTGCTGTCATTTTTCTCGCAGCAGCTATCATCTTTGTATCGTCAACTCCTATGGCAAAAAATGCCTTTGCACAAACTATTGGTGAAGAAGATCAAGTCAGCAACACGGGCAGCCAAAACTATGAAAATTTCCTGACTTGTCTGTCTGACGCCGGCGGACAACATAGTTATCCTGCAGGTAATCAAATAGTAAACTGCTTAGTAGAGAGTGGTTACGTACAAGGAAGTTCCAGTGCAAGTGCAAGTACAAGTAACACTGTAGACTCTGAAGATCAAAACGCAAATGCACAAACAAGCGTAGTTGATGACCAAAGTGGCGATCAAAGCAATTCAAATGACCAAAGTGGCGATCAAAGCAATTCAAATGACCAAAGTGGCGATCAAAGCAATTCAGATGACCAAAGTGGCGATCAAAGCAATTCAGATGACCAAAGTAAGGGCGAATAATAGATTAGCTGCACAACCAATGATTGAAAGCTCCCCATTCTTTCTTTTTTAGTATCGAATTTTTTTATCGGGTAAATTCTGCTTAATACTTGTTCAACCAGAATCGATGTATGTATTTGATTTGACTCAACAGTTATAATGTTCTATACTCGTTAAAATATGATATAGTGGATCCTTTTCAACAAAATCATTTTAACAAATTACTGTCTGAAGGAAAGAGAATTCTGGTAATGTTCTATGCGGATTGGTGCCCTTTCTGTCAGAAATTCAAACGAACTTTTGAATCGTTTGCCAATGCTTCTGATAAAAAGATCAAATTTTATTCTCATATGATAAATGATGATGATGACCCTTTGTGGGATAGATTTTCAATTAATACTGTTCCCACACTTATCGCATTTGATGGGGACAAGATCATTTCTAGAAGAGATTCAAAAATGGGTGTTGGATTGAACAAGACAGACATTGATTCAATTCTAATAGATATAGCAAGAAAGTAATTTCTCATTGTCCTTGATTTCCATAATTTTGATCTAAACGGCAGTAAAGGTCAGTAAATAACTAACCCAGATTCGTCATTACCATTACTACCCATGTTTTTGAAAGTATACTTACTGGAGCGTACGATACTAAAAATTTTGTACCATTAATCGTTTCTGAACCATTTCCAGCTTTTCCAGATTTTCCATTTTTGAAGCTATTAAATTCTGCAAATGATTCAGATTTGTTTGACAAAAGAGAATTTGAATCACCGATTTTTTGTCCGTTACCATCAGCATATATTATTCTTATATCGTCGGGGAGATTCAAAGATTGAAGCTTGTCATAAAATTTACTAATATTCAATACTCCACTCCATATCCCTAACAAGGATTGGTTTTTTTGTGAATAAATTGGAACTGAAATAAGTGCTACTGTCTCTCCGGTGGACGATGATACAATTGCATCGTCCAGAAATGCCTGCTTCGTCTCGATTGCTCCTTGATAGTAGTCTCTGAATGCAAAGTTGTTTCTACTGAGATCTAATTGACGACTGTATGGCTCTTCCATATACATATCACCATTAGGCATCAGGAATGTAATTGCCTCTAAAGTATCAGAATGCTGCAAAATGTTATCTGCTATTTGTCTTTTCTTAGCATCATCACTATAAGCTATTCCATGTAAACTACTATTAATTTTATTTGCGAATTCTGCGTTGCTAACATCTGGTATCATACTTGTTAGTTTTATTATTGAAGCTGATTCATTAAGATAATTCACTAAATTATTAGATAAAATATTTGCTAAAGTACCATTACTCGCCAGATCATAGATAGAAGAATTGATATTTTTATTACTACCTTGTGCATATACAGCACTCGAAGCTTGAGGTGAAATTGTATTGATGACACTCGCGATGGCAATAGTAATTGAGGCTAACAAAATGACAGTAATCATTTTATGCATACTTTACAGAGTGTATAATAACATCTATATAATTTTTAAGTCTGAATGGTAGGTTCCTAATAGATAATGACTACAATCAACTACGCTGTCTTTTTAATTAGCAACGGTGTAAGAATTCTCAGATACTTCGTACCCTTTCTTTACAAATTTCCAAATAGCTTTTGTCTATGTCAAATCCAATGAATGAAAACCCCAATCTTAGTGATGCTAATGCGGTTGAACCTATCCCGACAAATGGATCCATTACTACTCTACACTTACTAATGCCATGTAATCTGATACACATTTCAGGAAGTTTAGTTGGAAAAGTAGATGGGTGTGGTCTTTGTTCTTTATCCCAAATAGTTTCGTATGGAATGAACCAAGTGTTACCACGGTCTCGTAGATCACGTGTAGCCCTATTCCAACGACCGATATTTGTTTTGTCTTGATAAGGTACGCCGATAGCTAGTTTGTCCAATTTAACATTGCCCTTCTTAGTAAAATGAAAGATGAACTCAGAACAATCATTTAGAAATCTATCACTAACAATTGGCTTGAAATGTCCAACGGCAATATCTGATATTATGGATGGGTAGCTTCCTACATCAGATTTTGGTATGGCAATAGATTTTACCCAAACGATGACATTTTGTAATGTAAAATACTTCCTGAGGACGTTTACGGCATCAAAAGGAATCCAAGGATCTGAAGGTTTGCCTCCAATGTTTATAAAAAACGAACCGTCGTCAGAAAGTACTCTTTTTATTTCAGCACCAACATTGCTCAGGAATTTCAGGTATTCTTGTCTGGGTAAGTCATCTTTATAGCGATTGTACTTTATGCCAATGTTATATGGCGGAGAAGTAACAACTACATCAATTGTTTTATCCAGCAGATGATTTTTAATTCCACTGACACAGTCGCCTAGATATAACCTTACAGATACATCTTTCCTAATAATTTCAGCGAATTTTAGTGGTATCTCTTGCTTAATTTGAATTCAACTTCTTTTTCGGATATTGTAGGCGTATGTCGAATCTGAGAATGCATTGAATAGCGAACACTAGAGGATTAACAAAAATTCTGTCAATTACATTGTAGTTACTTTTCAGATCAACACAAGATCGTCCACGGATGTTATCATGACAACTGCTTTATTTCCCCCTAGATTTTTTTTCATTCTGCCTACCACCTCGTCTACGTCAGAAGAATTTACGACAGTAGCAATTACTTTCCTAGAATTGTACGAAAGTTCAACAGTTCCACTTCCTCTTCCAGAAGCGACTCTTTCCTTATCTTTGGTTACTCCTTTTACATCATATATTGTTGCTTCGAGATTCAATTCCTTCAATGACGAAATAATATCGCTAACATTTTCGGCTTTAACTAGTACAGCAAGTCTCTTCATGGTTCGCGATTCTTTTCCAGGCATTTGTGCGTATGTTACCTCAAATGGCAAGGTCGTATTGTCTTTGCCCATTTTCTTAGTTTAGAGACGCCAAGTATAAAAAGATGATGTAAATACGATGTTGAAATTATACGTTTGGCAAAAAAATGATACTATTTTTGATACATTTTTTCTTTGGACATTAATGTAAGGAAAATGCATTTAAAAATATTTATGAATGTTGTTGATATAGTTCTCTTATGGACAAAAAGTATTTTATGAAGTCAATGATTGTTATGGGTTTCATATTCGCAATCGTTTTGGTAAATAGCAATTTTTTGCCCAAAACGAGAGCGGAAACAGGAGTTGGAAAGGATGTATTTAAGGTGATTGTCACCTTATACGGCATCACAAATTCGACAAAAGACATCACGACGATTGTTAATGTAAAGGATCAAACGAAGATAAAGCTCTTCAATCCCGAAAATCCCGAAAGCCAGGTAGGAGATAAGGTAAGTTACACAATGACATTTCCCGATTTGATGGTAGACGATGGCGATCCGTACACTGTATGTACAGTAAGTGTAAAGGATTTTAAGATTCATTGCATCGATGGAAAAAACTCTCCATTAAATAGACCTGAATTCGTAGATATTAACGTAGGTGGAGGATCTAATAAAGCAAATCAAAATGAAGATTAGTGAAGAAGATTGGATTCTTCACTTTAATCCTTCACTTTTAATCTTCCAGTATTTAGAATAGTCAAACCGACCCATCCGTTGTATACATATATAGTAATGATCAGGCTTCATGATATTTATGTACATGGGAAATAAAGTTTTGGTTTATGCTGCTTCCGCATCAACTTTTGTTGCAGGTATATTACACATTGCTCTCGTTCCAATGTTTTTCAAGTTAATGACTCCTGATGTAATAATATTTTTTATTGTGTCTGGGTTAGCACAGATCTTCTGGATTATACCCACCATTAAAAGATGGATAATGCCGTGGTATTACATTGGTATAGGTGGCACAATAATCTTAATTATATTATGGATTATTGCTGTACCTGGAAGCGGCTACCCGATTGGTGAGACAGATGTGGCAATTGAAGTTTTCCAGATTGCTTACATCATCTTAAGCATAATCATCATAGTAAAGACAAACAGAGAAAAAAACAAAATACAAATTTAGGACTCTAAGTAGTCTTTACTTTACTCTAATGCAACAGAATTTTGTCCGTGATTAAAGGAAGTCTTGTGGTATATTTTCACTACGGCTTCTTTACCTGGCAGCTCTATTTGTGAGTCTTTAACTTTATTTTATCTGAATTACGGATAGAAAATTTCCAGCAGTATCTTTAAACCATGCTATTTTTGGTTTCCCATGGAAGATACCTTTGTCGTCTGTTTTTAGCTCTCCTTCGTTATAGATCTGAAAATGTACTCCAGCTTTAGAAAGTTGATCTACTGTTGATTCTACATCATCAACTACAAAATTAAGTACTGTAAAAGTTGCCGGACTGTGATCTGGTTTTGGGTAAATGAATATCTCGTTACCACCCTGAAGATGTAAATTTAACCCTTCTTCTGAATCTGATACTTCAAGTCCCAGAATTTGACTGTAAAACCTTTTGGCTTTTTCTAAATCGTTAACTGAAAAACTAGAAAAAGCTTTTGTATTTTTAAAATCTACCATATAACGAAATTAGAGAAAAATAACTATTAAGCATTATACTAATTTGGCTCCTGAATGTCGACTATACATTTGTAATGACGTGTTATTGTTGTTCTGTGGATCTGTTCTATGGCTCTAGATGGACTCTAATACTCGTATTAAGGTAAATGTTTGCAGACGCAGGAATTTATATTCCCAGTAGTCAGTCTTGAAGGTTGCTCACTAAAATTGTTTGGGGATTTGATCTCTGTAAATCGTAACACTTTGGACAGATCATACTTCCGAACCAATACTTTAGCGAGGTCGTTTTCTTTTCACATAATTCACATTGTGCAAAGTTAAACATTTTCTTTATTATATTAGATATGATCTTATATAAAACTTTTCTAGTAGATTTAGATTGAATGAGATTGATAAAACAGCCCTTCGTATTTCTGCTGCCGTAGTTAGGTAATAATTGGTTTTTATTACCTCAACATGTCTACCATAACCACAGGATTCAAGCTTCAAAGTAAAAGGTGGAACCTACACTGGACTGAATGAATTTTTCTGGCATCGTGTCAATAATTTTGTTGGTTGCCTTCCAGCCAGTACAATGACATGGGACAATATATTGAGGATCTACTCTTGTGAGCTCAGCCATTGTCAATGGAATTGAATCTTCATAATCCTGTCCTGATAAATGAAATCCCCCTATAACGCAGTATATCTTTTCAATACCTGTAACTTTTTTCGCAAATTCAATGGTGTTTATTATTCCAGCATGTCCACAGCCTGTCAGAATTATTAATCCCTTGTTTCTTACATTCATGATCAGTGCCTGGTCGTCACTTACCAAAGGATCAGGTACCAGGTCAATTTCATTGTCCTGTTCTTTATATTGTAGTGGAAATCCTTTCTCAAATTTAGTAACTCGTGGTATTTCTCCGGTAATCATTACTCTATTATTTGCGTGATTTGTTTTCTTCTTGCTGTGCATATTCGCATTCCTCGGAAGGAAACTTATTTTGTCTACCTTTCTTATTATTCCCCCAGCCTGTTTTATTTCCTCTTCATTTAAGAAATCCATTCTTGCTTTGTTACCATTTGGGTATACTAGCCAGCGTCGCAAAAAGGCTTCAGGATGTGCTATGATTTCTACTGATTTTTTTAACCTTTTGAGAGTACTAATTAGTCCGGATATGTGGTCAAAATGTCCATGACTTAAAATGACTGTCTCGATATCTTTTAAATTAATACCTAAAACATCGGAATTGTTAACTATTCCATCTTTACTAACTCCGGTATCAAATAGAAATTTGTTAGTTTTAGTCTTGTTCTCATGTATATAGGATATTTCTAGTAAAGCCGAAAACCCATGTTCAGCAATTGGAGATTTGCTTATTGTCTGATTACTAATCATAGGAGGTCTTTTTACTATGGACGAGCTAGGGAGCAACCTATCAGTAATATTGTCAACGAGAATGGTTATTTTTGCACTCTCAATTTCTTGCAGGTTCATTTATTATTTGCAATAAAGCAAACCATGGTATTAAAGTCATTAAAGTAATCAATTGCTCGACTTCATCTCAGAACAATTCCATTTTTTCATCTGTTAGGATTGTTGATAGGCTTTAGTCAAAGCATTAATGTCAAGTTTTTGCATTTGTAGCATAACCCTCATAACATTCTCAGTTTTTTTAGAATCTTTGTCTTGTAGCATTTTTACCAAAACAGTGGGCACAACTTGCCATGAAACTCCAAATTTGTCTTTGAGCCAACCGCAGACCTGTGAATTTTTATCGCCCCCATCCGTAAGTTTATCCCAATAGTAATCAACTTCATCTTGAGTTTCGCAATAGATTTGAAACGAGATCGCTTCGTTAAATCTAAAGATCGGTCCTCCATTCAAAGCAAAAAATTTTTGACCCTCAATTTCAAAGTCAATTGTCATTACTGTGCCCTCTTTCTTTTTATGAATCTCATAGCCTTCCTTCCCATAGTGAGTAACGTTACCGATCTTGGAATTTTTAAAGATTGAGACGTAGAATTGCACTGCTTCTTCAGCGTTGTTGTCAAACCACAAGCATGGACTGATTTTTTGCATCTGAATGTACTATTTCCTTAATAGTTTAAATACATTCTGACATCAAGTCTTTATTGAAATATCTGCAAATGTCAAAATGCCTCATTACCTCTGTATGAATGTCTTTCTAGGGGAACAAGTTGAAATTTTTATTGTCTAAACACCATTATTTATAAAGTCATATCTCATGCCCTTGTATCCAGAGCATTTTCCTTCATGAATACAACAGGACTAAACGCATTGAAGAAAAATGGAGAACCCGAAAAGGATAAAGGTGAAACTGGTCCTTGAGTCATGAATGAATATTTTTTGGTCTTTGTATTGAAAGAACTTGCCGGATCAGTAAATGTCCTATACAGATCAATAGCTTTTTCATCCGAGACTAGTTCTCTTAGTGTAACTAAATCGTTACCCAGTGAAAGTCCAAATCCAAAGAACATGATTCTTAACTGTTGTAATATATCCCTATGTATACTAGATAGTGATGTGCTGATAAAAAGCCATCCTAATCCATATTTTCTAGTGGTCCTCACTGCGTCAAGTAAAGTTAGCCTCAATTGTTCAAGATTAGCATTTGTGAATTCGTCTTTCCTGGCGAATCTGTGGGCTTCGTCAAGAACTACAAGCGTATTTAATGATGTATTTTTTTGCCAGGTCTTCTCACCAAGGCTAACCAACCCAGTTAGCAATCGCTTCAGTATAAGTGATTGGATAGTTTCATTCCAGTATCTTAATTGCATTTTGTGGGCTGTTTGTTCAGAAAGATCTATTACGATGAGTGGTTTTAATTTCCAGGAAAACTTTTCTAAAAGATCATCAATAGTCATTGCATCCTGCCTATCTTCAAACAAGCTACAAATCGGAATCCAGAATTGAGAATACAGGGTTTCCAGATTTTTTGGATCCAAGTTAGAAACAAGATTATTAAGTCTTTTTCTTGGTTCTGGAGTAGAAAATATAAGGAGTTGAACTTCTTCTTTGCGTAGTTCATTTATGAACAGGTCAAATGATTCTCTTTTTATCAGCTTATTCAACGAAGTTTTAATTCTAAGTTTAGGTATCAATGCATCTACAGCATATCTCTTATTTAGGCCCTTTATTGTTAATTGATGAAAGATTTGCGATTCCAATAAAATTTCTTCAAATAAAGTCCATCTATCTAAAATTAGATTTCTAACATTAATTGAAAGAATCTCTTTATTCAGAGAATTCATTATTTTTTTCATCTTGAAACTAGACCCGTAGTCATGATTTCCGTTTGAAATATTGCCATAATCATTTGCATGATCAATTGCAAAACTTTTTGAAAACTCTCCTACGGGATCCAGTACTAATAATCCCATCTGTTGAAATTTAGAATATGCTGTAAGAATCATTTTTGCCAATGTCGATTTTCCAGATCCAGTTATTCCAAATATACCCAAGTGGTAGGCTTCTCCAGCCCCGTTTTCCCCATAATCAAAATGCTTGAACCACATAGGTAATTTAGTCCTGGATCCATAACTATTCCCCAAATAAAACAAACTGCTCTTTTGCTTTTCTAATATTGTACTCAATATATCATCATTTACTTGATATACATACGTTCCTGTTGGTGGTACTGTTCCTAATATGCTTGGTTCAACAAGATCCTCTGAACTGGTGAAGATAGCGCTACAAAGTAACTTTCCTATATGAACATCTTGTATACCACTAATAGGATTTACCGATCCTCTTTTTCTTGCTACAGATTTTATTGTAGGGTCTTCCAATAAAAAATTCCTTAGTGCAATCTCTATTATTTGACCAATTGCGTAATGATTCTTAGAATCTTGTAAATATTTGAAAATAGCCAATTCTCCCACAAGTTGTCTTGTGACGGAGGATTCCATAATATCTAGGGCAAGTTCAATCGTAGAAGAAGGGGATCCAATTGTTCCTAATATAGAACTATTTTTTAATAAATTATTAATCTTTTTATCTATAGTATTCTCAAAACTTATTTCCAAACTTATGAACCACCATCAGTTCTGTATGAATGCATCAGAAAAAATATATCTTTTTCATTATTATCACTTACCTGGGTCATTTGTTTCATTATGATTTGTTTATAGGCTGGAATGGCCGGAGCCATGTGTTTAGCTATTCTATCAGCCATATATAGCGGAAAAGGTTCCATTATCGACGGTGTCTGGCATTGACTCTTTACATTGTATAAAATGGTATTTAGTTTAGTTTCATCTCGGGCAATAGCTGCTGGCATTTCAATCCTTAGGGCAGGACACCAAGCATGAGGTTTGTAATAAACTACGCATAAATTTTTTATTCCTGAAACTACCTGTTGCATAAGCGTATCAAGTTCTTCGTCCTCATAAGGTAATCTTACATGCCATCCTTCTTCGCTTGTAAATAATTTGGGACGCGTAAATTCTCCAGGATCCAAGATTAAAGTCAAAATTGCTCTATCGTCATAATTTTCAGGCCAGTGAAGGTTCTTACCGATATCATTCCTTGATGTATATTTTGGTATACCTAGATAAAATTTTTCATGGTCCTCAACATCCAATATTTTCTTGTACGAAACTAAAAATTCTTTGAAATCTTCCTTGATTCTATCGGAAGATTTTGTATTAAGATTTTCTATAAAATTAATAGCCTTATACATATGGATTAATGCCGTCGTAAGCGAACCGTCGAGATATACTATATCATATTGTGCATTGGCCGCTAATTTGATTTCCATCTCTACCATAATGGCTCTTGCTGCAATCATATTTTCAGGATTATGTTTTTCAGGGTTAACATACACATCATGGTTGGCTGGTATCATTTTTCCGTTTTCTAATTCATTTATGCCCTCGACTCCAACGGCAGCTGCGAATAGCAAATCAGTGCCCAAGAGACGATCTACAGCATAAGCGCCATCTACTCCACCAGAAATTAAATGCCTAATATTTCTGAAGTTAATATCATTATCCAGTAGCCCAACTTGTTCTAGCTGTAAACGAAATTTTTCTTTTTTACAATTTATATCATGAATCGAGCTTTGAAGTATGTCTCCTATTTCATTAGTTTTCATTAACATCTGTTCTACCAAGGACGCTGGAATCTCCAGAAAAGATGGTGAATCAACTTCATACATCGCTATTTATCACATTTCTACTCAAATTTACTGAAAATTTGTAAATGTGAATCAAATCTTCCAAAGGTTCTGAAATTAGTTTTGCCTCTACTATCATTGTCATTTTACAATATAGTCAGTAGATACTTAGCTTTATGCCTTTCTGATAGGATATTTTTTACAATGTTCATTAATTTTTTGACCTGCAGTCCATTTCGGTTACTTGTTTCAAGATTCAATGTAAGATATCAAGGTCTAATTATTGCTAACATTATCGCTCTTCCTAGTACCAAAGCAAGAATTGAAAGACCTACATTTCCAATTAGATTCAATCCAAAAAGAACAAAATGTTTAGTGTCAATTAGACTTACAGATTGCAGAGCAAATGAGGACATGGTTGTAAATGATCCACAAAACCCTATTGCTATTAAGATAGAATATTTTGGATCAAGATTAAAATTCATAGATACAGCCACGAATATTCCCAAAATGAAACTGCCAACTACGTTGATTATCAGGATATTAATTGGTAATACTCCTAGTAAAATTGGAGATTCGGCTATCTTATATCGCAGAAAAGCACCGGCTAGAGCACCAATTCCCAATAACAGATATTCTATTCCTTTCATTTTTTACCCACCATTCTAATCTATTGGTAGGCATTATCAGCGTTCACAAAGAAGCGGTTTTGGTCTTGCTCCAGGGCTAATGCCATAGCCCGACAAATCCATTACGAGAAAAAAGTATTTAATTATTTGCTTGTATTAACACACTTCAGACGTTTCCTAATCATTCTCTGCATATGGAACAGTGATTTTCCCCAACTGTTTGTCACGTTTTTTTGTCTCTCCAGAAATCCTCCAAATCGTTCTTATTGTTGTTGCATAGCTAAATTACAAGAATCAATGACTGGAGCAAAATTTGTTTCCAACACTAGTGAAATGGGAAGATAAATGGATTATAATATTTCATAAAGTTTACCATGATAAATTTAGATGAATTAAATTCCAAATGGGTAAAATCACTATAGATTACGGATTTAATGTAGTATAATCTTTTATCATTGCCATAAAATGATATAATTTGTATCTTTATTCTCTGGTGGGAGCCTCAATTGTAATCTCGCCTATACTTGAGCCACCTCCCACCAGGTTTTAACTTTTTTATAAAATGTTGGCTTTAGATAATCATAAATCCGTAACAACGATTCATTCCTGGTGGGCCGGCCTCCAAATGCCAATCATGGGCCCACCAGTTATCTTAACTAACTATCTCTAAATTTTTATCCTATTATGACTGAATAATAATAATACTTTTACTCCCTCTCGGTAAGGCGTATTCGAAATTAAATCCCGACAGAGCTGCTGCTCTTGTATGACCATAGAACAAATTTTAGAATAGTGGAATTTGTTAATTATTTGTAAACCGACTTACTCAATTCAATAG
>JALYLJ010000135.1 GCA_030774295.1 Thermoproteota archaeon | reverse complement strand
CATATAGCTTTACAGATAAAGGGGGGCGAAATATAGCATTACGCTTCGACCTTACCATAGGACTGTCTAGATTTGTTTCCATGCGAAGAGACCTTAAACTCCCAGCAAAATTATCATCATTTGGTGGGGTCTGGCGTTATGACGAACCACAGTTAGGAAGATACAGATATTTTCATCAATGGGATATCGAAATATTCGGATCGCCGGAGGTAGATGCTGATGCGGAAATTATAGAGTTTGTTTCACACTTTTTGAAAAAATTGGGAATTGATTTTGTCATTGCAATAAATCATAGATCTATTTTAGAAGAATACTTGACATCATCTCTTGGGATTACAGACAATAGTACTGTAAATGAAATGATGAGGGCAATTGATAAACTTGCCAAAAAAAGTACTGAGAGCATAATTGAAGAATATAAGCAAAAGCTCGACTCGGCCAGTTTGCGAAAATTTATTGAATTTGTTTCTTTTAAGGGCACACCTGAAAAAATACTGGAAATCAGAAAGGTAGGTGAATTTGAGTCATCCAAAGTCCTTGTGGAACTTTTAGATTCATTGAAATCAAGACAGGTAAGTAACTTGATGGTAGATTTTAGGATAGTCCGAGGGCTTGATTATTATTCTGGCATTGTATTTGAAGCAAAAGATCAATCATCCCAGATTGGATCGCTTGTGGGTGGCGGCAGATATGATAGATTGACAGAAGCGTTTGGTAGAAAGGATTTGTTTGCAACCGGTGCTGCAGGTGGCGTGGAAAGGATTCTTACAGCCATCAAAGACAAATCAAACAAGACAATCCAAAGGCCTCTAATTTATGTCACTTACAGTTCCAGACAAGAAAAAATACACGCAATTGAAGTGGTTTCAAAATTAAGAAATCTTGGGTATGCCACTGATTATGACATAAATGGCAGAACAACAAGCAAGCAGTTTCACGAAGCTGCCCTCAAAAATGCAGCTGCTATAATCATCATAAGCCTTGATGAATTCAAAAAAGGCATCGTTACCATAAAATCCGGATCAAATGAACAGAAGCAGAGTATTAATGAAATTGACAAATATTTAGAACAGATAATATAGACAAAAGTAATTCAAATTTTCCTTTTCTTTTTCTTTTTATTTTTCTTTAATTGTGAATCCCTTGTTTAAAGTTTAATCATTTTGATATTCTTCATCTTTATCATACCATTTGGCTTCTTATCATATACAATTCTTACGACCAAATCTGGCGGATCATAGCTAACATAAAAATCGTCTTTTTCCAAGATTTGCATATCATGACCCAACATTATCTGTGATTCTTGTATCCCGTTTTCAATCAATTTCCTCTTGGCAGCTTGTGCTATGCCATCGTCTGATGTATTGGTTGTCAGGAGCACCTTGCCAGTGCAATTTAGGCTCATCTGACTGGGAAAAAAAGCCTCTCACAATTAAAGTGTATCTTCAGTCATGCCAGGAGCATTAGATTTTATTTCTGTGAAAAAAGAATAATATATTTACTGCTGAATATAGAGGTCATCGTAAAGGATAATGGATGGATGGATGGATCGATGAGGTTGCAATAGTTATTTGACAGACCATATTTCTCACGATATGCTTATCATAGGCACAGGCCTGGCAGGATTGCGTGCCGCTATTTCCGCTGCAATGACAAATGACAAGTTGAATATTGGAGTAATTTCAAAGGTGCAGGTTATGCGATCACATTCGGTCTCTGCCGAAGGTGGAACAGCAGCAGTCCTATTTTCTGATGAGGGAGACAATATAGAATCCCACATATATGATACCATAAGGGGTAGTGATTTCCTGTGCGATCAGGACGTAGCCGAAAAACTAGCCCATGAAATACCAAATGAGATATACCAAATGGACAAGTGGGGAATGCCCTGGTCAAGAAGGGACGATGGCAGAATCGATCAGAGAAAATTTGGTGGATATTCTTTCCCAAGGGCCACCTACGCGCAAGACAAAGTTGGATTTTATGAAATGCAAACACTGTACGATACGTGTCTAAAATATGATAACATCCATTTTTATAATGAATGGTTTTGCACATCAATACTCGATGATGGTAACAATAACTTTTCCGGTGTTACTGCTATAGAGATGAAAAGTGGAAACTTTTATGTGTTTAACTCTAATTCTGGAATTATCGCTACCGGTGGTGCCGGAAGACTATATAGCTTTTCAACTTATGCCTACTCCTCCACTCCGGATGGTCTGGATATGGGCTATAGAGCAGGTCTTGCTCTGAAGGACATGGAATTTGTTCAATTTCACCCAACTGGAATTCTTCCGTCAGGTATTCTCATAACAGAAGGCGCCAGAGGAGAAGGTGGATATTTGATAAATAATTTAGGCGAGAGATTTATGAAAAACTATGCACCAGAAAAACTAGAACTGGCTCCACGTGACGTTGTTTCCAGATCAATGATAAAGGAAATTGAAAATGGCAGGGGATTTAAACACGAAACTGGAGTAGACTGTCTAAAGTTAGATCTCACTCACCTGGGCGAGGAACGCATAAAAGAAAAGCTAGCAGGTATTAGAGAGATTGGTTTCAAATTTTCAGGGGTCGATATAATAAGCGAGCCTATAGAAATTAGACCTGTTTGTCATTACATGATGGGTGGCATTCACACTAACATCGATGGTCAAACTGAAATGAATGGCTTGTGGTCTGCAGGTGAAGCAGCCTGCAATAGCCTGCACGGGGCAAATAGACTTGGAGCAAATTCTACTTCAGAATGCTTGGTATGGGGAAGCATAACAGGAAATTTGGCAGCAAATTACGCTGAAAAGAAAAAAGAGGCAGGCACAACTACATCCGTTGCTCAAAATAAGGTTGAATCTGAAGAAAAGAGAATATTTGATGGCATTTTCCGTGGAAGAGGGGAGGTCAACCCATATGATATTAGAAAGGAGTTTACAGATATGATGGACGTCAAGGCCTATATTTTCCGCAATGAAAACAACCTCCTTGAAGGCTTGAAAAAAGTTAGAGAACTTCGGAATTCAGCATGGAAACACGTTGATGATAGCGCGAAAGAATATAATACAAATTTCATAAATGTAATGGAGATAGATTCATTATTGAGAGTGGGAGAAATAATAATAGTTGGAGCTTTGAATAGGAGGGAATCACGCGGTGCGCATTCTAGGACTGACTACCCTAATAGAGATGATGTTAATTTCCTAAAACATACACTGGCATACTTTAAAGGCGAAGATGAACCGCACTTTTCGTGGCATCCTGTAACCTTGACAAGATATGTTCCAGCAGAGAGAAAATACTGATGAAAGAGATAGAACAGCCGACTCGTAACAACTTGGAAGGAATAGGTGGATGGCTTAATCCTTCTAGGTATGG
>JALYLJ010000134.1 GCA_030774295.1 Thermoproteota archaeon | reverse complement strand
TTCTAGTGTTGGTATAGCTTCCCCCATCCTACTGACAGATTCTAATTTTAATAATGAGGTAGGGAAATATCCGGTATTGGTAGTTGATTTTTGGGCCCCTTGGTATGGACCTTGCAGGATGGTTTCGCCCGTCATAGAACAGCTTGCTAAGGAACTTGCAGGAAAGGTAGTGTTTGGCAAGATAAATGTAGATGAAAACCCAAAAGTTACCGGTGCTTTTGGGATACAAAGCATACCAACTATAGCAATATTAAAGAATGGAAAGGCCATAGATGGCTTTGTAGGTGCAGCGTCCAAATCTCAAATGAAAGCGAAAATTATAACTCACTTGGAAAGTGGTGACAGCAATATGAGCAGTGATGGCATATACTAATAACAATAATAGGTGTAAGGGCGTTTTCTAGGTGGAAGTTTACTCACAGACTTACCCGTAGCCTCACGGTCAATTAACACATTTTTCAACATGGAATAACATCTGGATACGATTCCTAGTCTTCGTGAATTTGTGATAAACCCATAAACTCTTTTAGAGTTGACCTTGTTTTTCCACCCAAAGACATCACCCTTTCTACAATGTCATCTACTGCTTCCGACAGAAGTTCAAATTCCTGGTCAAAAAATTTGAGCTAATCTTTGAAGTGAGGACCTACGAAATTCCAATGGTACTTTTTAGTCTTTGTTAGCAGGACGTACTCATCTGTCAAATCAATATTCAGGATGTCACCAATTTTTTTCAAATTTTCTCTAGTTATTCCGAAATCGATTTTTCGATAACTGAGGACGTAGTTTTCCTGTTAGTTATGTATCTACCACTATCACACAACAAAATTGCGTAAACTTTTCTCCAGTCAATCTTAGATGATTGGCATCCGTATCCTTCGCAGGTATTACCCTTTCGGGCGATTACCTCACTATACCAGGGCAATAAACATCATGATGATTAACCGACCACCATTGTGATAATGATATTGACGCTATAGTTGGGAGATGGATGCAATTCAAGTCATAATATATTAAGCCATTATTATCTATAATGTCAATACTATTGTAATAAAAGAGAACTTTTCGTTATTGGAGTAGCATTTTCAATTTTACTAGTTGCAATAAGTACCAAAAGCGTAACGGCAACAAGATTTAGCTACCAATTCTTCGAACGCCGTCAGAAATATGACTGCTTCTATGAATCAAACTGGATCGGAAATCCGAAAGAATTTGTCAGGTACAATGTACATTATGGGTAAATCAACAAATCAAACTCTCCGATATTGTGAAAAATGGTAGTTCTACTGGTCAATCCTCGCCAAATCAAACTGGTGAAGAGTCAAAAAAAATAGTAGACGGAGCTGCTACTGTGCTTGGAAAGATAAGTGGAGAAATTAAGGAAAGGATAGGGGAAAAGTGGAGCAAAAGTAACTGAAATCATTCTACAAATTCCAAACAGTAAAAGTACAGTTGGATGTAAAAACAAAACACAGTAGATTGCTGTCATTACTGAGAGAATTAATCGATCTCATGCTCATTTATAGTCGAGATGATTTTCGGTCGGCGGAACTGGAGTGAAATGGAAATTTAACAGATTGACAGACGAACATTTGGAAGTTGAAATGTAAGTTATCTAATGCATCTAATCAGCTTTTTTTTCTTGAAAATTTCTAGATTATAAAAAAAATGACGGAACTTATCGTGAGCTATACATAAATGCACTCACATAGCGCCGCTGAAGCGTGAGTATCTATATTCTCTTTTGCGTCAATACGAGACGAGTTGTTCAAAAATGTAAAATTTCCATCTAAAGCGACTTTGACAATTTGGAATGACTCTGCATAAGATACGTCTGAGTTTAGCCTACTTTGAAGTGCTCGATACTGTGCTAGACCTCTGATCGCTTTTGACTCTAAAAAGATCTTGTGACCTTGCGATTGAAATAGACTGAGCAATTCAAGTTTGGCATCCATCGAGTCGGATATATCATAATAAATGTGGGGGTTAAAATCCTTCGTCAGAGGCATTTCATATGACAACATATTTGACACATTTCTTCCAGCTTCTATACTGGCTTCAGCCACAACCCTATGATCATGATGAGTATCAGTCATCGGATGAGTAATGACCAAGTCGGGCCTACACATGTTGACGCATGATTCAATATGATTGATTAAATCGCTTGTAAGGAATAACTGTGTGTCAGGAAATCTGTCTATATAAAGGGCCTTGGCGCCGATGTACCTTGCGGACCTTCTTAATTCTTCTATCCTTTGTCGAGGATCTCCTGCTTTTTCACCTTGGGTTATATTGTATAAATACACATGATGACCATTCCTTGCTGCCTTAATCAACAGTCCACCACACCCTAGTTCAATATCGTCTGGATGTGCGCCGATTGCCAAAATATTCATGGTTATGATTGAGGAAAAAAGATACTAATAGTTTCCAGGGGAGTCTGAACATCAATTATGGGAATAAGAGTCAATGTCTGTCTTATTCGTAATATGTGGCGAGAATTCGATAGTTTCACCTAGTATCAGAATGATTCCCAAATATCGCAACAATTGAACCTCGAAGGCACATATAAGCAACTATGAATCATAATTCCATTGCAAAAACACCTTAATAACCACATATTCTATCAGCGCAATGAGATAATTTTACTATTAAAGCTAAGCTTAGCCATATGGGGACTCGCATTAGGCCTTAGTGTTAATATAAGATTGAATATCATCGCAAGATGGGTATCAAAAATGGTTTGTGATAAGATAAATCCTTCTTTATAAGATCGGGCAATT
>JALYLJ010000133.1 GCA_030774295.1 Thermoproteota archaeon | reverse complement strand
ATACAAGTTATCATTTTATCACATTCTTCATGTCGTCCATAAACACAAGGTCCACATACAGTCGTTATTTTTCCTTCTGGGCCAGTTATTTCCTCATTCTGTGATTCTATTTTCACGATCTAATTGAAACATTACTCTATATTACCTTGTCCCTGTTGGTGCTATTGAAATCTCATTATACATTGCAGTCGTTTTGCAGATATCTTAACGCTATCTTCATTCCTTTGGCGTTTGTTCTAATTTCAAAGAATTTTCGATTGGATTTTGCAATTTAATGATTATGACAACTTAAGAACAGCATCATACACTAGTGGTGGTATCAATCGTCAACACAATGACTGTCCCAGCGGTTTTAATTATAACATTTTATACTAGCTTGTGGTAATTCAGTTAACATCAATGGGTTGAGATCCCTCTTTTCCCATCGATGTTTTGATTAGTTCTATCTACTAGAATTGTATACAATATTCACAATTCTAACCACAGCACTGTTCGGTTTGAATTTATCCTGATCATTTATCACTATTTGTGTTATTACCAAATTATAGAATATCCTTTTATTCTCTGTTACACTTGTGCAGTTTACATTCCATTGGTGAGATCTTTTCATTATCCTTCGTCATTAGGTCCCGCCAGTAGATAACTTCTTTAACTTAATTGGGTATAGAATTATTGCTACATCAGTATTTGGGATAAGTTCATCATTGGAAGAGGCCATTTCTCCAACCTCAAAACTATGGGATTTGTTCAATTTTCCTACTAAAAACAAGAAATAACTTGCACATAGCGCGACATAGTTTGACATGAAACGATGTAGCTTATAGCGTATGCTTAATAAATTAAAAATTTGCTAAATTCATCATATGTTAATTGTTCCTAAATTCAATAACAAAAAACGTCTTTGCTATATACTAAAATGGTACTGGTATCAACTCTATTGATTAATCCTGGATTCACATAAATAATTTAAAAGATATTTAAGAAATAGCATATCTTTTCCTTGATTCTATATCCTCTATTCTTTGTAGAATTTTTTCCAATTCTTCTGAGTTAACAAGTCTATACCCATTTAAGAAATATTCAAAAAATTTGGTGTATGAGTTATGGAAGGTACTCGTCAAAATCTCTTTAAATAATCTTATATCCATCGCCTTGTCTTCTTTCCGAGTTGAATAAAATGAGAGTCCCATATCTATCATAGTGACTTTACTATTTACAATGAAATTTGATGGTGTCAGATCACCATGTATCAAGTTATTCAAATGAAGAGTGGAGACGAACTTTCCGATTTCGAAACATATTGAAGACGTTAAAACGCCGCTTGCCCTTTTTCCTGAAACAAATTCCATAACTATCTCAGCTCGATAAGGATCTATGAAATAGATATAAGGTGTCCTTAATCCAAGTTCTTTGGCTATCGTAATCATCCTGGATTCACTAATGGTTCTCCTTCTTCTCAATTCATCATCTAGCTTTCTCTGGCGGTATGATTTCGGAATTCTAATTTTTGAAATTGCCTTCTTATTATACCATTTAGTCAAGTAAATATTCGATTCGGCGCCTTTGAACAGTAGTTTGATGTAACGCTGCAATGATAATATAACCAATGTTTGGAAATAAAAATGTGGTACCACAAGTCGATCCAAATCCGGGAGAAAAATTAATTCTTGAAGAAGATTGCTCGGAAGTAAAACTTGGTAGTGGAATTCTAAATTTAACCAATCAGAGGATTATTTTTGAGAAAACAGAAGGAAATCTGACCACCCTAAATAAAAAATTAGGAAGCGCCTTATTGAATGAGACTTTAGATAAAGTAGGTAATGTCCATCCTGAAGGGTTCATACTTACCAAGGTCGTTGTAGAGATAGGCAGTTCAAAATACAAATTTAGTGTATTTAACAGTAAGAAATGGGCTAAAGAAATAGACAATCAAAAAAGATTATTCATGAAGGACCAAAATTAGTTTCCGTTACGATTTGCAATTGTACTAGATCTAAATAAAAGTGGTGTAGGATTCTATTTTACTTATTAAGATATCCTATCCGATATTTGACCGTTCTATTGCTTTTACCATTGGCTCATATTCGTGTGCATACTCATATTTGTCTTGTTACCCATATGAGATTTCATTTTCATAATATCCGCCTTGGGAGGGATGATACCATATATTGGTGTATCACCAAAGTGGTTATTAGTTTTAGTTGCGTCTAGTGATATGCTGAATACATGATTGTTCATTTCTTTTATTTCAACTGGTACTTGTTCAACGGGTCCATCTTTCATTGTCACAGTGACTGTTCCTTTATAAGAAGTAACGTTGCCTTGATTGCTAATATCATTAAGTGAAAAATTCGAGATGACATGTTTATGCATCGCCGATCCGTCCAACATGGCCATATACATCCATGAATCAAATTTTGCTGCGTTTGTCTGGTTGAAACTATCCTTTGTTTTATTTACAATATTTGTTAACCAGTGGCCAGAAAGAACCCATGCAGGCTTCCCTTCTTCATTATTTTGAATGCTTGAAATAGCACCAAAGACCATTTCATTGTGATCTTTCCCTTTCGGAAATGCCTCGCTAGTATTAGTAGACATGGCTACTGCTGCAACTAATGCTGCCATTACAAGTCCAAATGCCGCAAATAATAACACTGATTTTTGAACCAATTATTTATTCACCATACACTAAATAGACCAATAAATTATTAAAAGCTACCGGAAAAAACCTGTCGAGTAATGAAATTTGTGACAATTTGAACTATGTTAATGCTTCTTGCCTCCGATAGTTTGAAATTTATTCTCTCCACAATACATCCACAGTATCAATTCGCCATGATTGGTTAACAATGGATTCGGATATTTCTATAAAATTTTTTGTTTTCATAAAAGATAATATCCCCGTCCAGGCAATTTGTACTCCGTTATCTCCTGCAAATGAAATCGGACAGGGATTGAATTTTGCCTTGTGTCTACGACATGCAAGGTTAAGCATACGGGAAAGATCTTTGTTCGCAGATACCCCTCCAACAACCAGTAGTTCTCTTTTTTCGGTAGCGGAGAGAGCTCTCTCAACTGCCTCTGTAATAATTGCAAATGCAGTCTCTTGAATCGAATAACATATGTCTTCATTTGTGTATTTACCAGTTGAAATTAATCTCTTTGCAGCAGATAGTATTCCCGAAAAAGTAATGTCATTGCCTTTTATTGAATATGGTAACGAGACATAATTTTTGGATGACTTATTTGCCAATCTTTCTATCTCTGATCCACATGGCGAAGCCAACCCGAGGTGACGTCCAAATTGATCTAGAAGTTGACCTAAAGTAATATCTAATGTTTCACCTATTACCCGCCATCTTTTGTTATTAAACACTAGTAACATAGTATGACCACCAGAAACCAATAGTACTAGAGAATCCTTACCCCCAGTAAGACTCATTCCAAGTTCAATATGACCTAGTGCGTGATTGACGGGGACCAATTTAATATCATAAAATGAAGATATGGAACGAGCAATGACAGCTCCAATCCTCAGGCAGGGACCAAGTCCAGGACCAGCAGAGTAA
>JALYLJ010000132.1 GCA_030774295.1 Thermoproteota archaeon | reverse complement strand
CCGTAACGGTTGACCCTAATGCTTAACCTTCTGCTTCTTTTACTTTTTATCAATATCACGGATACGATAGAGTCATCAGGTAGAGTTACTTCCAAACATGATTCAGTGCTCAAGTTACCTTGACATTAATAGGAAGAAATTGTCACTATTTTTATTTATTGATGGAAATATTGGAGCCGTTGCATTTCAGCTGAATTCTACAAACTGGCAGGAGTGTCAAGGTAGTAGCAAGCGGTCTTATCCGAACGTGAACGTATATATTTTGAATCCGTTTCCAATTGCGTTTATCTCAATTACGTGGTTTCCATAGTTTTTATCGTTTGCAATATTGTAGAGTCTCTGACCATCTATATTTAGCGTTCCCTCCGTATCCAGATCATTCCCTTTTAATGCATTACTAATATTATTGTCTTTACCGTCCACCTTCACGTTTAACTGACCTTTTCCACCTGCTACGATATTTACAGATTTTGCTGAGTAAGCCAGTACGATACTCCCATTAGTGCCTACAAGCTCCATGCTGTCTGGATTGTTCTTCCATGGTCCTTTAAGGTAGATAACGTTAGTTTTCAAATTAGATGCAGGTATTGTATAGTTGACAGTTTTTTCTGGACTGAATCCTTCTGTATTTCCAAGTTGATCTCTTGCATATTGATACCCAAAGTATAATTCAGGGGTTCTGATTTGATCAAAATCAACTGACTGTGTTTGGGGCGTACTCAATTTTGTTTGATTAATCTCAGCAATTTGAACGCCTTGTTGCTTCATTCGTTCTGTCAACAATTGCCTAATGGCATTTTCAGTTTCCAAATAACCTCCTTCTCCGATATGATCATATCTTATGTATCCTTCTGAATCTACAAGGTATTTCCGTGGCCAGTAACTATTTTGATAAGCGTTCCAAGTATCGTGATTATTGTCCAGCAACACTGGATATTTTATTCCAAATCTTGTTACAGCTTGCTTGACGTTATCTATGTTTTTTTCAAATTCAAATTCGGGACTATGAATTCCTACTATGACCAATCCCTTGTCAGAATATTTTTGATTCCAATCAACAAGATACGGTAAGGTCCTGATGCAGTTAATGCAACTATATGTCCAAAAGTCAACCAATACCACTTTTCCCTTTAGATCTGACAGCTTTGTCCCGTTTGAATTAATGTACGCAGTAATTCCCTCGAATTCCGGTGCTTTTTTAAGATGAGATTTGTCTAATGGTAACTCTACATTTCTAAAACTGCTTGCACCATTATTTTCAGGGGATGATTTATTTAGTTCAGGATTATTAAAGTAAATTGCAAATCCTACTATAAGCGCCACAACGCCTATTCCAGTTAACAAGGCACTGAGGTTATCCTTATTCAGCTACGGTCCCCTTTCGATTTTGATGATCTCGTTGGCAAGTGGAAAATTACCCAGTATACTGAGATTATTTGTAAATACCAGTATTCCAAGTATTATCAACATGATTCCCATTGCAGGATTAAAATATTTCAAATGTTTCACCATTTTTCTAATTACGCTAGTGGCGTGCGAGAAGAAAATGCTTGTTACTAAAAATGGTATTCCAAGACCTAGCGAGTATGCCAGTAGTGAATTGTATGCGGCTCCGGGTGCAGTCGCCGCCAATGTAAGAGTACTTCCCAGTATAGGTCCCACACATGGAGTCCAACCTGCAGCAAATGCAGCTCCAAACACAAATGATGTAATGTAACTGGTCTTGAATTTAGGAATAGAGGAAAACTTTTTTTCAAAATTAAGGCGTCTCAATTTTGTAGAGAGTATCAAGTATACACCAAATCCTATAATTACGAGACCCCCAACAGACGCTAATACATTTTGAAAGCTTACCCCTACACTCAGCAAAACACTATTCAGAAATACCCCAAGTAGCGCAAAAACAAGAGAGAATCCCAGAACAAAATAGACGGTATTTAGGAAAATGTTTAATCTGGTGGATCTTTTTAACTTGAGAGATTGTCCTGATTGTCCTGATGAATCTTGAATTTCATTTAGCGTTGTTCCAGAAAGATACGATACAAATGCCGGTAAAATGGGCAAAATACATGGTGAAAAAAAAGATCCTGCACCTGCAAGTGCGGAAATAACGATGCTAGAATCGACCATACTCATAATGGTTGTTTTTTTGGATTAATACTTTTGTCCAAATTAACACCAGATTTATTACAAATCTAAAAGTACCTTGTTTTGGTATTTGCTATTTACTATGGTTACAACTTGAGTTACAAAAAGATTGGGATTTGTAGATTCTCTTCTGGTTGTATTGTAAATCTTACTTCTTTATTTCTGTAAGTCGCAGCGCATCTAGATCCTGCTCTGTTTCCATCTGATTCTTGTTTCCGTATACTATCAGTATTCTATCGTCGTCCTTTATCACATAGTTTGCAATTGAGTCCGTCTTGTTTCCATTTACATAAAATTCCAAATTCGAATTTCCATTGGTGCAATAGCTTGTCTTATTTTCAAGAGTGAAGCAATTATTTGAAACATTCATCCCTACGCTTCTAAAGAATTCTTCCACTGGAACTCTGGTTGCATGCCTGTGCATTGTATTGCCATCATTATGTTCGACATGGATATATTGGGATCTAACTTGGTATTGTGGCTGACTGAAATCTAGTTTTTGACCATTTATTTTGACTGCGAATGCTGCATGAACATGTTCAGAGCCAAGTCGCCCAAATTGCCGACTTGGTTTTACCAAATGTTCAGAATATAAATTTACTGCATATGCCATGATGACCAAGAGTACTATTACAGCCGGTATGATTATCATCAAATTCTTCTTTCTTCTCTTACGAGATACGGCAAAATAGCTCTTATCATCTCGCTCTTTTCTTGGGTTGAGTACCTTGTCTTTCTTTGTATTATTGTCTTTCTTTTTATTATTCTTCATTTTCACGCATCAACTAATGATTTATTCATTAGAACTTTGATGGATAATTTAAAGAAATCTTTATAAGAATTTACTAAAAGGCATACGATTTTGATAATGAAAATTAAACAAATTACGGGCTGGTGTAGATTTGCTTGAATTTTTCAGGCAATTCAGGGTTGCCATAATCGTCAGAATACGCAGAATAGACATTTATTTTCTCTCCATGCTTAATCTCGTAAGATCCAATCAGCCTGATGTTATTCCTATATTCTTCGTAAAGTGGTCTTAACTGCATAGCAAAGTTTTCACTAACGAGAATGTGCCAGCTGTCGCCCAAGTCCATTACTCTCCTTGCCATTATAATGCCAGGACCCCAAACGTTAAGCCTGTTTGATATATCATAAACCGTAAATACAGGTCCAGAGCTCAGACCGATTCTTACCTTTATTCTGTTTTCAGGTTCCATTCGCTTATTATATTTGCGTAGAAATCTATGTAGCTCAACACTGAGCTTGTAAGGCAATTCCGGATTGTTTTCATACCCTATAGCCATGCCGTCACCTGCTGGAAGAATTATTTTCAGCTCATCGGATATTTTCCTAAACGAATTACAGGAACTTATGAATTCATTCAGCCTGACTATCTTTTCCTTCTGCCTGTGAACCGCCAGTTCTGGATTAGATAGTCCTACAATATCAATGAAGCAAAAATGATAATTTAATACTTCGTATTTTGGATCAAGGTCCTTGAAGACCGACATAAATTTTCTATATGTTCTTGCGCATCCTTCCGTATGAAATGGCAAGTCAAGGTAATATACCGGAGGATGTTGAATGACTCTTCCGTCCAGAGTACATTTAAGTAAATCATAAGCAAAGGTGAATCTTCCATTTTTATCAATACTAAACTGTATCCAAGTAGGTTTAGTCATTGCATGGCCAGCCATTGAAAGTAATCGTATTTTCCTAATCAAAGAGTCATTAGACTCTTCAAATTTCATCTCCATTATCCCATCACAAAACGACACTATGGGATGGTATTCTGAAGGTAAGGGAGAATCAATAGTGAAAATTCCAATTGTCTTTTTTTTCTTTAATTGAAGAACCAATTTCGCCAAAAACCTCCTTACTGAATCAACTTCAAAAATATCACAAAAATGATTTAACGAATCCATGACAAAGTAAACTATATTGTTCTCATCTAGACTGTGACTGTCATTTTGATCTTTGGAAGCATCAATTTGTATATCTGAAAGAAAAGAAGTTATTCTATCCAATGCTTCATCTAGTGACTTTTGATTTGGGGTATCGTAAAGGAGAACGGGGTTTACAAATAGTGAATTGAATTTCTTCCCATCGATGTTAAGTAATTCAAATTTTTCTTTATCAGTGACCTTCGAAGAAAGAAAGATGCATTTTTTTCTAGAACTTAAACCCTCCTCAAGAAATTCTCTACAATAATCTCTCTTTCCTATTCCAGGTGGGCCAGACAAGAGAAACAATGTGGGTGAAATATTTTCTTCACCATCTGTGAGTTCAGCGAGTCCCGGAATGGTCATTTGAGATATTATATCAAATTAGGTCTATATACCTGTTTTTTGTGCTTGTGAAAAACAATGAAAAATCTATTGTTTCATATTTCTATCATAGATTTTAACTGGTTTATTTGTTGTGAAAAAGGATGATCAGGATATCCTAGAACTGTTAAGAATTCCTTCTGGGCAAATTGGATATCGCAATAACAAGGGATTGATGTCATTATATCGATTCCCGTCTCAGAACTCAGTTTCTTTACAAAATCGTCTGCCACTGGAGTTAGAGTGGTATGATTTGCATTAGAATGATTTTCGTGAGATTTACCTATTTGCAAATAAGGAATACAGTAACCTGCTATCCTGTTAAGAAGTAGATAATATTTTGTGTTTCCCTGTTCCTTGAATTGTGCCAATATTTCATTTGCAATCATCTTTGTTCCTCCAAAATCCATGTCTCCCATCTTTAAAGTCAAAAATACTATATCTGAT
>JALYLJ010000131.1 GCA_030774295.1 Thermoproteota archaeon | reverse complement strand
GTCTATAACTATCCTTTTAATTTACTTTAATCTAATTTCAGTCCAAGTTTTTACTATTATGCATAACATATAGTGCGTGCGAACTTAAAATAATCTTGTTTCTAGCGACTCTTTTTATCATACCCGTGTTAGACAATTCATAGACTATCTTATCCGTTTGTTTGCTGCTTAATTCCAGTCCTTCACCGACCTCATATTGATTAATAATACGTAATTCACCTCTTGTCAAGTCATATATTTTTTTTAGAAACTGTGCAAAATCCGGTCTCAATGGATGCAGTCATAGGTTATCACATTTAAGTATTGGTAGAATGCGTTAGATTATAAGATTCCTTTAGCACCAGCGGACAGCAAATAATTTTTTTACTAGTTTATTATGTATATGAAGGCTAAATTTTTTATTTCGGTGTTTGGTTTTTTCTAAAATTGAGAAGAATAATATTTGCAAGTACTAACAAAAGCAAATTTAATGAAATTTTTACCCACATGAGGACTTACAACATAGAAATAGAATTTGTAAAATTTGAGAGTACTGAGATTCAGTCCAAAAACCTGGATGAAATTGCGCAGCAAAAGGCTAGGGATGCGTATCGAAAAATAGGTAGGCCATTAATAGTCGAGGATACCGGACTATTTATCGATTCACTTCACGGGTTCCCTGGTCCTTATTCTTCTTATGTTCTTGAAACCATAGGAAATCAAGGGATTTTAGATTTGCTACTGAACAGGACAAGTAGAGTTGCACTATTTAGATCAATCGTAGCATATATGGACGACAATTGCAACATGGTATTTTCCGGTGATATGAGGGGAACAATAGGCGATCGAATTACGAAAGGCGGTTGGGGTTACGACCCAATATTCGTTCCAGACGATTCCTCAGTTACCTATGGGCAAATGGGCATAACAAACAAGATCGCAATCTCACACAGGACAAAAGCACTGAATAATTTTGCAAAATGGTACTGTGAAAATTATTTAGGAGTACGTAGATGAAGGAGTACCGGGGAGAATCGTGATTCAATGAATAATTGGCTTTTCATACCCCTCAATCCACCTTTCAGTATACCTCTTGAGATTTTGGAGAACTACTATTCTTGAAATTTCACTTTCGTCCATAATAGAGAATGTGCCTAAACTATTGCGCATTAAATCTGAATAGCCCCTTATTTCGTCCATTTCCAACATATCTGACCTCTCTAATCTTTGAGTGGACATTCCAATATGCATATACGATTTAATTTCAATGAAATGCGGATTACCTCTTTTCACTAGATCAGCAAATTCATTTACGGAATTTGTTGAATCGTTAAAATTCCGTATCATAGTCATTCTCAATACTGTCCTCGTATCCATTTCCGACAACAATTCGAGACTCTTTTGCCATCTGTCCCATGCATCCTTATATTTCGGTCTGTTCACCATTGTATACATTTTTTTATTTGAAGCATTGGTAGATAGATAGAGCTGCGTTGGCAGAGCTTGTTCATCTACCAATCTTTGGAGCATTTCTGGTTCCTGTCCATTTGTGACCAAAAAGATAGATTTTGTATTCTTTATGGTTTTAAGATACTTGATAAGGCTCGGTAATTTTGGATACATAGTAGGTTCTCCAGAAAGTGATATTGCATAATGCTGGGGAAATAGAGATTCATCAATTTTTAATTTGTCGCTTTTTTTGTTACCATAATGTCCTACGATGAGTTTTCTACGTTCTTCCAGTAAATTATTAATTATCATATCCGGTTCATCAACCAGATGTTCAGGCATTTCCAGAGTATCATAAAATTCGGTAGGCCGCCAACAGTAAATACATCTGTTTTCACAGTTCATTGCAGTTGGTGTCATTTCCATGCATCTATGAGTTGAAATACCGTAGAATTTGTGTTTGTAGCAGGTTCCTTCATTGGAGAAAGATTTTTTTGTCCAATGACAGAGTTCGACTGCAGAATGATTGTAAACGCCATATTTAGCCTTCTTTAATTTGGCTTTTGTGAGTGGCGAAATTTGAATAAGATTCTGCGTGTCGGTGTGTGATATATATTCGTCAGAAC
>JALYLJ010000130.1 GCA_030774295.1 Thermoproteota archaeon | reverse complement strand
GCCTCTCAATGCCAATGAAAACATTCTTAATTTATTTCGTTTGGAAGCAACGCACTTGTAGACATTGAGGTATTTTGCTTGGCAGTGTCAATCGCCAAAGCTTTTTCAGTCCAGATAAATGCCTCTTCATAACTACCAAGCTCTCCTAGTGCGTCAGCTTTATTGTATAAAGCATCTACAAAATTAGGGTCAATCTTTAATGCCATATCAAACCAATAAATCGCTTCTTGATATTTTCCAAGATTGGACAATGCCATTCCTTTGTTGTTCAGTGTTTCTACAAAATGAGGGTCAATCTTTAATGCCATATCAAACCAAGAAATCGCTTCTTGATATTTTCCAAGACTATTGAGGACCAATCCCTTACCGTTTAAGGCATCGACGGACCTAGAATCAAGTTTTAAGACCTGGTCAAAAGTGGTCATCGCCTTGTCATATTCTGATGTGTTAAAAAAGGCGTTACCATTTTGAATCATTTCAGAGATGACAGAGGAGTTATTTGTTTGGGAAACTGTTGCATCGACGTATTGAACATGGTAACCAATGTCACCAGCTGATAGGACCATAAGGGTCAAACTTGTTGCTACTAAACAGCCTACAATACCACACACTATTGATAAGGGCATTATTAGAAAGGAAACGGTTTTTTGATTCAAATTGCCGACGCATTAGTATATACAGTATTACTGATAAATTATTTTCGCGGTAAAATCATTCATCATTAAAATGATGGTGTCTGCAGTCATCAATGATTAATGGTTAGATCTGAAGCATAACACGGCGGAACATGCCGTTAGCCATATTTTCGATATTGATTTTTTAAATAATGATTTTTTTTATCGAATTGCATGCGGTCTTCCGTTCCATGTCAAAAGTTTTACATCTCACTTATGATATATACAGGGTTTAAAGTGCTGATGGTTATCGCAAATTTATGATGATACATGTTCGGTGGTCAGTTGTGTTCGAATAATTTTTCTATCAAGCTTTCTCGTGATTATTTAAATCGTTAAATCTTATGACGTTCATCAAATAACTGTGGAGCTAAAGGAAGTGAATATTTAATCACTATAACATTAATACCAAAGACAAAAGTTGTTATTGTGACAGTTCTTTTGTCTTTTACCCTGTTTATTCCCAATGTCAATGTGTCCTTTGCGTTGCAATATACTGATTATCTTAGCGAAAAGTATCAAATTGCATTCCAATATCCTTCAGATTGGACTATAAAAGAAAAATCAAATAAAATTGCAGAAGGAACTGAGATAGAGGTCTCTGATAAAAAAATAGGAAATGGCAAAATAGGAATTCATTTCTACAATGATTTACTGGAAGGCTTTGGTTCGACTGACTTTGACTTTGCGCTCTCTAATTTTTATAAGCATCGCATTACTGATGACCTTAAATTTGAATACAAGACAATACAACCGCCATCTCTTCTCGAGATAGATAGCCATAAGACAGGATCTTTCCACATAATGTTCTCACAAAAAGATGAAATTGACCCGATAAGTGGTGAGGTACAGTATTGGATAACGTTTGTAGGAGAAAATGGTTATATGATTGAATTCCTGTCGATTCCGGAGAACTTTGACACTCCAGATAACACAGAGATGCGTGATCGCTTCATTAGTTCGATAGACTTTTTGGGACTGAGTAATACCACCGATGCAAGCGGCAGAATTTCCAGTGTCGCTATGTCAAACTAGTTTTCGATTCCATGAAACAACCAGATCATGTTACTAAATGTAAGTATCCTATGTCAAAAGGGGAATACACGATACAAGACAAAAGGCGTAATTGGCATAACTAAATTATCTAGCATTTGTAAGTGTGGAACCAAATTTGCTCTCTTGCAACATAATTTTCAAGTAGGACTTTTCTCCAATTTCTTATGAATGAGCTTCTACATATTGGATCATTCCATACTCGTAAAGATCCAAAATGAAGAGGCTTACGACGCGAATATAACGAGTGATATTTATGAAGCCGGAGTGTATCGGTCTATTTATTAACTAAAGAAAAAAGGTGTTGTAAGTAACGACGTATCTTATCTGTTACTTACTAAGGCTATGGTTTGTTAGGTAATAATGCACTATCTCCGAATACATCGTCATCGCCGTTAGCCGGAGACGTTAGGACGTTGGCACAGACAAATTGATTGTTGTTAGTCGTACTACCGATGGAGCCTATTTTTTCATATTCATTCTCTGCCTTACAATTATTCTCCTGTATTATCTTGTGGGTTCTCTCGTTACAGTTGTTGTCATCATTGTCTTCACACTCTTCCTTGTCGGCAAAGGCTGGTGCTACCTGTGATACTCCTGTTCCTGTTAGCACTGTCAATATTCCTGCAGACAGAACTACAAGCATTAACACGTTTTTCGTGTTCAACATTTGTTATCGTGAAATGATACTAAACAAAGTATAAGTAGATTGGGGAAGAACTAGTACTAAAAAAAGAACAGAGTTTTCTGTAGTACATTAAATCTGAATTTTTGAATAGGACATAATTCATATTAATCAGATTGCTGTACCAGATACCAGCAGTTTGACATAGTTGTAGCCTATCAAATATAATAACTCGTGCTTATCATTACATTGATTTAAAGCAAATACAATCGCATACCCTACAAGGATGCTTGTTGTCTATTTGACCAGGATAATACACATGCTCCTTTTTAGGATGCAGACAATATGTGCAGACGGAATGTTGACTCATTGCGGACACACCAGATTCAAAAAGTCTCCGTTATTGTTCTCTTCATTGCTCACATCTGTGCATGTTTTGTTATTAAACCGTTCGGAATTAAACTTGAATCAACAAGGTCTTGCACAAGATTTTTGCCCATCTGAATTTTTTCTGCATGATTGATACAATATTGGGTTATTGTACTGTATTGAGCAAATGAATAATTACCGTAGAATATGTGGCATTTACCAACGTCATTGTTGTAAGGTCCATAACATTCGTCAGTTCCTGAAATACAAGTCCCACTGCTAAAATCTCGATCGGCCATTGCAATATCATCCACAGTTCCATACGTTTCTCCAAAAGATATATCCAATCCTAAAACAAGTGAGATCAAGGATCTATGCAATGATTCATAAAATAATTCTGCAATATCTAAATCGTCATCTACGATACTAACAATCCTTTTGTTCGTCAAATAAGGCTTTAATGCCTTCTATCATTTCCACGATATACAGTCCTACTAAGAGATGCACAGCCTTACATATAATCCATCTTGTGAATTAGATTTGAAATTGACTGGATGCTTCGGTACTCATAACCTTCTTCATCAAGAATTCAGACGGCTCTTCCTTCACCTCATTAGCACCCAAGCAATATTAGAATGACTTTGAAATAAATCTGTCATTTTGTTTCGAAGGATTTCAGGCCCAATATGGATTTTCTACTTCAAACTAATGGATGTTAACTTTTGTCCTATTCAAGAAAATCAGATGAGAAATGAATTCTTTTAATACCTTGACGATTATTGCAATAATTAAATGAAATCTGCTCAAATAGTTAAGATTAAAGAGAAACTTTCTATTGTTGACCTACCAGATCCAAAACCAAGAGATACCCAAGTTTTGATTAGAATTGAAGCATCAGGTGTATGTCATAGTGACATTCATCTGTGGGAAGGGGGGTATGAAGGAGCTGCAGGTACTTTTTTAAAAGTTGAAGATAGGGGAGTAAAATTTCCAATTACCCCAGGCCATGAGATATCTGGTAGAATTGAAGCAATTGGCGAATCAGTTAGTGGATTTAGCGTGGGAGACAAGGTTTTAGTATACCCCTGGATAGGCGAGGGTTCATGTCCAGCATGCAGAGTCGGCCAAGAAAATCTTTGTGATACTCCTAGAACAATAGGAATTTACAGGGATGGTGGATATTCCGAGCTTGTCCTTGTTCCCAATTTCAGATATCTTGTGAAAATTGATAATATGGATGTAAATTCATCTGCGTCGCTGGCATGTTCTGGCCTGACCGCATATAACGCTGTCAAAAAGGCAAAGGTAGCTCCCGGTGAGTCAATTGTAATAATAGGAGCTGGTGGATTGGGTCTAATGTCTGTTCAACTGGCTAGAGCAATAACTAATTCTACAATTATAGTTGTGGACGTAGACGACAAGAGATTGTCTGAAGCAAAAAAACTAGGCGCTCACGAAGTCGTAAATTCTTCCAAAGTGGATCCTGTGGAGGATATCAAAAGGATCACCAACTCATTGGGAGCTGAAGCAGTGATAGACTTTGTAAATAATAATCGTACTGCGCCACTCTCAATTAACATGTTGAGAAAACGAGGCAAACTTGTGATGGTTGGACTTTTTGGCGGAGCCTTAGAATTAAGTCTACCAATAGTGCCGTTGAGAGGTCTTAACATTACGGGCGCGTATACTGGAAGTTTTAATGATCTAGTAGATCTTGTTAATTTGTCCAAAACCGGAGCGATTAGATCCGTAGTGAGTAGAACATACAAGCTGGATGAGGCAAATCAGGCATTGGAGGATTTGCGTGCAGGAAAAATAGTCGGAAGGGCTGTATTGAATCCAAACACCTAGTTTTCACTAATTTTACTTTAGGTTGCACAAATACATCTCACTCATTTCTGCACTCCACTTTCAATCTTTCATGTATGATTCTATAGTTTAATTTTTCTATTTAAATTTACTGTAAAGAGTAACACTATTTACAATAGATAAATATTGTAAATATTATATAAAGAGTATTATGTTTAACTGACTCATAACGTATTATAAGTAAAAATCTTAGTCTTGCATAAATAAGATGTATTAAGAATAATTTTGCAATGATTCATGATTATGACTTGATATACTATATTTATCCGGGAAATGTTGACTTGACATATTTCTATTCTGCTGGCAATTCAGTTTTTAAAATCAATATTGAGGTGACTGGATAAAATTGTCTAGTCTTTTTATTAGATCTGCATTGTTCTTATTGATAGTATCAAGTTTCATATTTTCACAAACAATTCATCCGTCTTTTGGAGCTGAAACCACAACGTCCACGTGTGCTAATACAAACATAAATGGTATTTCTGCTAGTGGAAGTAGTCAAGGTTTCCCACCAAATAGTGTAGTTGACAATAATTTCAATACTTTATGGTCCGTTTTTGGTAAAGGCTCATGGATACAACTTGATTTGGGATCGAGTAAAAACATTTGCAGTATCAATATAGCATGGTACAAGGGTGACGTAAGAGCAAACAATTTTGTTATATCTACCTCTACTGATGGCAGTACATACAAGGATGTATTGACATCCAAGAGCGCTGGAAACACATTGTCTTACGAAATATATCAAATACCCATCACATTGGCCAGATTTGTAAAGATAACTGTAAATGGTAACACTCAAAATAATTATGCAAGTATTACTGAAGTAAAAGCGCAAACGACCACTTCAAGCCAACCGCAACAAACTCAATGCACCACTACAACAATCAAGAGCCCGAAAGCATCAGCAAGTCAAACGGGCTTTCCTGCATCAAATGTCCTTGATAACAATCTCAATACCAGGTGGTCTAATAATGGAAAAGGTTCATGGATACAGGTCGATTTGGGAACAAGCAAGAACATTTGCAGTGTAAATATTGCATGGTACAAGGGAAATGAGAGACAGAACAACTTTGTCATTTCTACTTCCAAAGATGGTACTACTTTTACAAAAGTACTTACGAGCAAGAGTAGCGGGACTACACTAAACCTTGAAAAATATTCTTTCCCTATTACCAATGGGCGATATGTAAAGGTTACAGTCAATGGTAACACTCAAAATGATTATGCTAGCATTACTGAAATAAAATCAAGCATACAAAATTCGGCTCCAACAACACCTCCAACAACACCTCCAACAACACCACCCTCAACAGGAAATGGAGGTACAGGGGGCAATACGGGTAATACAGGTGGCAGCGATGGAGTCAAGATGATTTATGATACATTGCCAGGTGGAGAAACATGGTTCTTCAATCCGACAAACCCCGAGGATGGTCAGTTTGATAAAAACGGAGCTGAGATTTCTAAAAATTCAGATGGTAGCTGGCACCTTCAGCCTGGTACAACAAGAATGTTAGCATTTACAAAGAGTTCAGGATTGCCGTCAGATGAAATTAGATCAAGCCTGCCAACATATGACTATTCAAGACTGGCCCAAACCGGATACTTTTACAAACCAACAGACTGGAAGAACGTAGAAGTAACAATTTACGTTAAAGTTCTTTCTTCATCGGGCGGTGGAAATGAAATCTCTCTCGTATCAAGAAGTGTTAGACACAGCACTAATGTCCACGAGGGTTGTGGGGGCTCATCTTACCACAATAATATCGA
>JALYLJ010000129.1 GCA_030774295.1 Thermoproteota archaeon | reverse complement strand
GTCGGAGCTAGAAAAATATCCCTATTTCAAGGGAAAACTATCGGATAAAATCAATAATAATAGTAGAAAGGAATTTGCATTTGTTTGCAAGGACTTTACCTGTTCTCTCCCCATAACTACAATTAAGGAACTTGAAAAAAATATTTCATAATCTAAGCAAAGTCTGATCCTTGTATGTATTAAGGCAAAACGTGTAAATATCTTCGACTTTCCACATCATTATCACAGTAATTGTCATCATCAAGAACTTTATTCGCTGACTTGAAAACTGATTTTAATCCTCTTTCATGGATTTCAAAGTATAGACGAAATTCCATCTATTACATGACAATTATGATACTGTTTTATCATTTAATCGGTTTTGCAATCATGATAATAGGCTCGGTGATAGTTGATCTTGTTGTTAATCAATACACACAACCCACTATACCTCTATCAGTCATTTCAGTATTATCTGCAGGTCCTTTTGAAGAGACGCTATTTTTCGGAATTCCATTTTACCTAACAGGAAACAATATTGTAGCTCTTGCAGGAGGTATCGTTTGGGCTTCATTGCATATTCTAAATACGCCAAGTGTGCAGGTCAATAGTCTTGCTTATTTAACTTGGTTATTTGTAACACCGTCGATTTTTGGAAGTCTAAGAACCTGGATAAGCGGGAAAGGATGGTTTGCCATAATATTCCATTCAATATGGAATTTGATTTTTTTTGTTGCTGGCTGTTCTAATGGAGAGTTCCCCTGCAAAATTATTAATGATAAAGGTATCCTTATAGACATTGCCTATGTGACAACTGCTATTGTTTTTATTTTACTAACGTACTTTTTGTTCTTAAGGTATAGGAATAAACCTGCCCTCAGATCTATAGAATAAAACAATGTAATGGCATCTTTCCGGCAATGGTCTAAATAACCTTGTTACAATACTTTAGGCGTGGGCAAGATATTCCTCCAATTAATTTGTGATGAATGCAAACAAATTATTTTAGAAAAAGAAGGCGAGAAAAACTTGAGCTATGAAAAATTCCCAATCACAGACGAAGAGGCTTTACATCTTAGTGAGGTTCACAGGGGTCATGAATGCCATATTGAAGCTGTAGAAAGAACTTGATAATCACGGCGAAAATTCAATAACTCAAACTTTAAATTATTTGTTGATTATTTCTATTACAACACTTGCCGATGATGAGCTTTATCGTTATCCCTCTGAGGCAAGTTGCAAATATATTCAAATTCCTGCTTAATAATCAAATAAGGCACTTTATCATCTTAGATACAAAGTAATGAGTTAACCCAGGTCGAATGAAATAAGTTGTTAGATAAGTTTACTTTATGGTTTCATTAAATTGGATATAATGGAGAAAAAGTGGATTTCTCACTTTGCAGGTATAGGCTACAGATATACTGACATAACCATGAATATTTTAATATTGTATACCGACCGAAAAATTGCAATAAAAACGTGGAATGAGAATATCCATTGGTGGCCAGATGACCAGATAATTTTGAGATTCATAGAAGAAAAGGAAGATTATTGGTTCATCCTATATCAAAGAGGCAAGAATCTCCTTTCAAAGCAAAATATTGGTTTTTTCAAGAAAAGTCCTCTGACTCAAAATTATTCAAGGTTCAAAAAGAGCTTTGAAGAAAAGACGATTTTGCGACTTGCGCTTTACAAATCCCTAGAAAAAAAAATTGCAGACAAGGACAATATTCTGGAAAATAATGTGGATGATTCTAGTAACAGAGCTACCTATGAACTTAATATCTTTAAAAGAATGAAGACTATTTATGATGTAAAATTTTTAAAATTAAATGAACTTGAAGATAATAGTCTTGAACATTCTTTAATAAATAACACTGATTCGCAAAATGCTTAGAGAATTTCATTGCGTCCAGGACTGTTCTGACTGCTGCATATACCGTCAATACTATCCATCAGTAGATTACGGAAAAATAGGAGTTCTTCTTCTGCCTGAGGAAAAAAAGCAAGTTGAAAGCCTAGCTAAAAACTCCCAAATCAGTGTAACCATATTACCAAGACTGGGAATCGGCGTTAATAGAAAATCAGATGGTCCTCGTCAAGTCATCGCATATCAGCTTATGGGTAATATCGACGGCGACTATTGCCCATTCCTAGACATAAAAAGTAAAAATCGCGCTCCACATGGAGGTTTTAATTG
>JALYLJ010000128.1 GCA_030774295.1 Thermoproteota archaeon | reverse complement strand
GAAACGTTACCATTAACAAGAGGTCTATCACCTGCTGAAGCCTTAGAACTCTATGTGGTAAATGAACTTTCAAGGGCTCGTGATAGAGCAGGCAAAACTGCAGACCGTGCATTCCCAGATGATAACTCTGGTGTCATTATGGCATCAACTGGCGCAAGAGGTTCCACTCTAAACATTGGTCAGATGACAGCCGCACTAGGGCAGCAGTCTATTAGAGGCAGAAGGATTACGAAAGGTTATAGAGATAGATCGCTCGCTCATTTCAAACCAAATGATGCAAATCCTGACGCCAAGGGTTTTGTTAAATCAAATTATAGAGACGGGCTCAGTCCTCTAGAGATTTTCTTCCACGCAATGGGCGGTAGAGAAGGGCTAGTAGATACAGCGGTAAGAACTCAACAATCCGGATACATGCAAAGAAGGCTCATTAATGCACTGGAACACTTGAAGATAGAATACGACCAGACTGTACGAGATCCACACGGTAATATCATACAGTTTGTTTATGGAGAAGACGGAATAGATCCTGCAAAAAGCGATCATGGTGAAGCGGTTAATATTTCTCGTTTGATAGAAGGCGAATTATTAGTTGACGAAGGCAAAAAAGCAACAGAAAAAGAGATCTCAGAAATATTAAATAAACATGCCAAGCATCTTAACCCAAGACTTAGAGAAAAGTTGTTACTAGCTCTTAGTCAAAACAAAATAAGCAAAGATGGCACTAACAAAGTGATAAAGAAGACTCTGGATCTAATCAACAGGGCGATGGTAGAACCCGGAGAGGCTGTAGGTGTTGTAACAGCTCAATCTATTGGCGAGCCGGGAACCCAGATGACGTTAAGAACATTCCATTTTGCCGGTGTAAAAGAAAGAAACGTTACCCTAGGATTGCCTAGGCTAATAGAACTTGTAGATGCGCGGAAAAAGCCGGTCACACCAACCATGGATGTATATCTGGATGAAGAACATAAAGTGTCAAGAGAAAAGGCTCTCAATGTTGCAAGGGATATAATATTTACAAAGGTAGCTGATTTAATTGAAAGAAGTGAGACTGATTATTCAGGAATATTAACATTCCATATTTCAGATTCCAAATTATCTGAACGGGGATGCTCTATCGAAGACATTATGGAGGTGCTAAAGGGTCCAAAGAAGAAATACGACGTTACTTTGCAAGAAGCAAAGAAAATTATAAAAATATCGATTACAGGAGAACCTGACGCGCAGACGTTACTCACAATGAAGAACAAGCTATTAAACGCAAGAGTGAAAGGTGTCCCAGACATTGAGAGAGTGACAATTGTTAAGCAAAGTGAGGAATGGGTAATTCAAACTGCAGGCTCAAATCTTTCCAAGATAATAGCGATTGACGGTATTGATACTTCAAGGATTACAACAAACAATGTCTATGAAGTTTGGCAGACACTTGGAATAGAGGCTGCAAGAAATGCATTGATTAAAGAAGTCACCAACACATTGGAAGAACAGGGTCTGGAAGTTGATATGAGGCATATTATGTTGGTAGCCGATCTTATGACATCAAAAGGACATTTGCAGCAAATAGGAAGACATGGAATCGCTGGTACCAAAACATCTGTACTGGCCCGGGCCGCATTTGAAATTACTGTACCTACTATTGCAAGAGCTTCATTGGAAGGACAGATAGAGTCCCTTAAAGGTGTAACAGAAAACGTTATAGTAGGCGCCACCGTACCTATTGGTACCGGTATGGTCGAACTTTACATGAGTGTGAAAGATGAAAATGAAAAATCTCGAAAAAACAATTAAAGAAGCAATCAGTTCTAATAAATGTAAAATAGGAACCAGACAAGTAATGGGTTCAATCAAGGGTTCAAAACTTATAGTTCTTTCAAACTCATTGATGCCAAAAAATAAGTCAAAAATCTTGGAAGAAGCAAAATCCGCGCAGGTACCAACGTTACACTTTGATGGTAATTCAGTCCAGTTGGGCAGATTATGTAACAAGCCATTTAGAATTAGTGCGCTCTCTCTCAAAATCGGCAAAGAAAATGAAATTCAAGAAATATTAAACGAATTTGGAAAAAAGTAAGTGATACAAGTGAATGCATTTTGTTACCGTGAAAAATTTTTTGGGATTTTTTCGATTTAAATAATATTAATGACTGTAAAATGGCTAATCAATTTTTAAAACTAGTGAAAAAAAATCCGATATCAGAGGTTCAGAAGTAGATTGACAGAAAAAATCAAACTAACATCAGGCGAGCTACGATTGATGTCTCTGTTTCAAAATATAACAGGGGCAGTAGCACGTGATTGTGTTGTGGATGAGAAAATGGACAGGGTAATCTTTATTGTAAATAAAGGACAGATGGGTTTGGCAATTGGAAAAGGAGGAGCTACAATAAGACAACTTCAAGGAATCGTAACAAAGAAAGTTGAATTAGTTGAATATTCTGAAGATCCTTCGGCGTTTTTGGGCAATGTCCTCAATTCAGATATGATAAATGAGATAAAGATTAATAATAGATTTGATGGTTCAAGACAAGCTGTTGTGGTAGTGGATTCAAAAAAGAAAGGCATAGTAGTGGGAAAAGAGGGACGTAATGCGGAGAAGGCAAGAATTTTGGCAAAAAGATACTTTCAGATATCAAACGTCATGATAGTGAGTGAAGATCATGGCCAGAATAATTGAGGTTGTATTGTAAATGGCAAAGTCACCTTTAGGATTATTTTCAGGACGAGTTTTAAAATCAAAGAGAAAAAGAATGAGATGGTCAAACAAGTACTACAAGAGGCGCATGTTGATGCTTGACAAGAAGGCAAACCCGTTGGAGGGAGCTCCACAGGCAAGAGCTATAGTGCTTGAAAAAGTCGGTATTGAATCAAAGCAGCCGAACTCTGCTGTTAGGAAATGTGTGAGAGTCCAGTTAATCAAGAACGGCAAGTCTATTACTGCATTCCTTCCAAGGGACGGAGCTCTTAATTACATCGATGAACACGATGAAGTTTTGCTTGAAGGAATTGGAGGTTCAATGGGAGGTGCAATGGGTGATATTCCTGGTGTTAGATGGCAGGTGTTCAAGGTTAACGGTGTATCGCTAATAGAATTGGTTTATGGGCGAAAGGAAAAACCCAGGAGATGATATGAATGGTTACGAAAGAAACTGTAATGTTGTTGTTTAACAAATGGAACACGGACGATATCGAAATTCAGGATTCGGGTTTAAAAAATGTAATAGCACTAGACGCTGTAATTATTCCAATTAGCTTTGGAAGACATGAACATCAGAGACTGAAGAAGGCTGAAGTTCATATCGTTGAGAGATTGGTAAACAAATTAATGCACTTTGGTAAAAAGTACGCGAAAAATACCGGAAGAATGGGTGGTAAAAAGGGTAGAATGATAAAAACTGTGAAAACAGCACTTGATTTAATTTACCATGAAACAGGCAAGAACCCAGTTGAGCTGCTAATAAGGGCAATTGAGAATGCAGCACCCAATGAGGACACCACAAGAATAGTTTACGGTGGTGTTGTATATCATGTGTCAGTTGATGTCGCACCGTTAAGACGCATTGACTTGGCACTCCGATTTATAGCAGAAGGAGTGAGAGAATCAACATACTCCAACCCAAAAACTATTGAAGAGGCCCTTGCAAAGGAGATAATTTTGGCATCAAATAACTCAATGGAGAGTCATTCTGTAAAGAAAAAGAATGAACAAGAAAGAATTGCCATGTCTTCAAGGTAGCATAGTTGCTAACACTTTTCTAACTCTTTTTGACCTCTAAATTTCTATGAGAAATTTTAATCTGAAAGTTAAATAACGACGGAATATTCTGAAAGAATTGTAAATGAATGCCAAAGAAAGTAAAATTTTTTCAAAGGTTTCATTATTGAGTACTCGCTCAGGTAAGCGAATAATAAAGCAAGTACTTTTACAGGAAAAGGGGTATAAACAATACCATAAATACAAAGTCGAGTCTGAAAAAGAATTTTCGGAATTCACCAAGCGATTTTTGCTGTCTTTACAGGAAAAACTGATTTCAGATACCAATCCAAAAGCAACGATGAAAAAATTTGTTGATGAGATAGAAGCAACTGAATTATCTTTGGACGATTCAAAAATTGAAACGGTTCGTGAAAGGCTATCTAAGCCTGACGTGTTGGCAGACAGGGTTCAACGAATATTGAATTCTAACTTTGTTAAAATGACTTATCCGGTTCTAACAGCTCTTATGGACAGTGCCACTGATTTCAACAAGGAGACAATTTCAAAAGAGGTAAGAAACTCGATAGTTGATGGTCATGTTATCGCTATAGATCTGAGCGAACCCATGGATAGAATAATGGATGCAGACGAAGATATCGAATTTCTTGATGATTACAAGCTAATGAATCCTTATATTTTGGAAATAGCAAGGCAAAAAATCTCTGTTGGAGGAGATGCCGTACTGAAGGCATTTGAAGATGGATTTAAGGATGCAAGAATAGGCCAATATATTGATGCTAGATTGAAACTAAAACCAGAGTCCATAAGCGACGAGAACATGATTGGCTGCTACAAGAAATATCGAGCTGTCATGGGAACGGCAGGCAGAAATATGGCCCTAAACATTCCTCCTCTAAATGATATCTTTCATTTAGGTATGGCAAAGGCAGCAGAGTGTGTTGGGTGCGGTAACGAAATGGAAGACGCGATAGTAAATGGAGCGATAAAGATTCCATCATGGCCATTATACTATGCAATAGTCACAAAAAACGTTGAGAAGGCATTTGAATTAACCCTGGATAAAAGT
>JALYLJ010000127.1 GCA_030774295.1 Thermoproteota archaeon | reverse complement strand
TCCCTCGGATTGGCACCATTCAATTTTTTCAGGATGTTAGTTAGAACAAAGCAACTTTATTTGACGTAGACGTATCAAGTATTAATTGCAACTGTATATTGGCTGTTCAGGATGGAGTTACTCTTCGTGGCAAGGACCTTTTTATCCTTCCAGTATGGATAAATGGGCTTGGTTGCCATATTACTCTCAAATTTTCGACTATGTTGAGATCGATTCTACTTTTTACAATATCCCAAGTGAATTAATGGTAAAAAACTGGAACAGAAGGACCCCTGATAATTTTAGATTTACAGCCAAGTTTCCTAAAATAATAACACATGATAAGAAATTTAAGAACGTAGAAAAAGAGGGACTAGAATTTCTAAATGTATTCCACTGAAATGTTCTCAATTTACAGGCTCACCTTTTTGCTATCTTAATACAAAATGTTATTTTTTTGTGCTGCCGCATTCATAGCGACAAGTTCCGAATATGACGGCTCGATTTGGGAGGTCATATCAAATGATATCAAATGAAATCATTTGCATCGCTAAGTGTAAATGCTATCCAATTTGGATATCGACTTCTGGTCTAATCAGATTAGTGTGAAATTCCACATGGTTCCCACCGAACCCGATATAAAATTTAGGATATTTCAATATATTTCTTGTAAATATTATAAAATTATATAATATAAAGTTTGTTACTAATTAAATATATGTAACATTACAATCAAGTCAGTAAATGAACTCAATTGCCTTTGGAACACATCTACCGGTGATGGCATTAACAAAAGAAGAGACGTTTTCAAGAGAGCAGATTCTCTCAATCGCAAATAAGGTCGAAGAGTTGGGATACGATTCGATTAGTGTAAATGATCACATAGTTTTCAATACCGGCTGGCTTGATGCTATAAGTTCACTAGCTGCTATTGCTGCAACTACTAATAGGATAAAAATTGGCACTTCTATTTTGAACATTGTAATAAGAAATCCAGTAATCTGTGCTAAAGCTCTCTCTTCAATAGATATCCTATCTTCAGGTAGATTATTTGTAGGATTAGGACCAGGTTCCTACAAAGGAGACTATGATGTTTGTGGAATTCCTTTTGAGGATAGGTGGAAAAGATTTTCTGAAGCCTTAGAGGTCGTCCACATGATTTGGAACGAAAATAATGAAAGTGATTCATCATTCGCAGATTTTGAAGGTAAATACTATAGATTGAAAAAAATATCTATTGATCCTAAACCATATCAAGAACCTCACCCTCCCATCATGATAGCAAGTTGGGGCTCAGAACAAGGGTTAAGGAGGGTAGCAAAGTACGGAGACGGTTGGATGGCCTCTGCTTATAATATCACACCAGACAAATTCAAAGAGAAATGGAAGTTACTTCTGACTTACAGAAGAGAGCTGAATAAGGATATTAAGTCATTTGAAAACTCAGTTATGACAATGTTTGGATATATTGATAATGATGATGAAAAAGTCCATAAGATGGCAAAAGATGTATTGTCACCAGCTCTTGGAAGATCTGCTGAAGATCTAGAGACTTTGTTACTTTTTGGATCTACTGATCAATGCCTAAAAAAAATTAAGCTACTTTATGAATCTGGAGTACAACGTATCCACTTCTGGCCTGTTAATAACTACATTAAACAAATAGAGATATTCTCTAAGGAGATAGTACCTTATTTCTAATGAAATATTTGTTGAAGAAATTGAGAACCTTTTTACAATCCTTTTTCGCATGGCTGAAAACAATATTTTCCAATTTTTCCTTAAGATTGTTATATCTCTAAATTGATTGTGATTCAAGAATAGTAAATAAGTAAATAATAAAATAGACTTTGTGGACTAAATTCTAACATTCGGTATTAGCATCTCCTAATGACAATCTAGAATGAATTTCTTATTCCGCTATAACCAGTGATTACAGAAAAGTGATAGAAAGATGTTTGACGAAATGTTCCCTTATTCGAGATGGTTATTGTAAGAAAAAGAGGAACTATTTTGATATCAGAATTTCCTGTATTTGTTTATTGGCTAGATATCTCAATGATTCCTTTCATAGTATCTGGATGATACTCACAATGATATTCAAGTGTCCCCGTTGAATTAGCATTGAAGGTAAACTTTCCATTCTTATCCGGTTCGATCGCATTGCTTTTCGCAAGCTCAGTCCCATTTGATCCGATTATTAATTCATGCTTGGTATCCGTGGGATTCTTTATCTTTATAAGGTAATCTGTGTTTGCTATCAAATGCAGTGTGGGATTTATTGCCTCACTAGTGTTCTGCCATCTGTATGTTTCATTCTTCAGTTCTAATGCATTTAAAGCGATAGAAGAACTACTATTAGAAGCAGAGGCGTCCGTAGAGGTCGAACTAGCTTTGTCGTCTGAACTGCTCTTCTTGGCTGATATAGATTGGACAAGGTAGTGCGAAGAATAACTCATACCTATAAGCAGTATCGATATTATGATGCATGATGTCAAGATCTTTTTGTTAAAATGACGGTTATCCATGGAGTGATAATTATTACGGCATTATATTAACATAGAGATAAATCCCATCTTTGGAACCCGGAAATGGGATCCAGATGTCGGATTTCCAATTTGGATCACGGCAAAATATCTATATGTCAAGGCTGAACTTAATTCATAAGCTAGGATATCTGATGGAAGATTTACCTTTCGGTACTACTCTATAGGAAGGAATACATGCCCATCTTTTTTTTCGTCTTCTCTTGCTTGTAGCTTGTTACGACACCACTGCAACCATGCAAGGTATTATACAATAGTTATGTCTGTGAATAACGTCATCCGCTTTGAAACATTCGCGACAAATCCAACATACGTATTCTTTACATACATTGCAAACTGAAGTAGGTTCCAAATGAGTGCCACACGCTCTACAGGAACGGTTATAATACATACTCGAAGTCAGCCCACCTGATAAAGTAGTGTGAAGAATAACTCATACCTATAAGCAGTATCGATATTATGATGCATGATGTCAAGATCTTTTTGTTAAAATGATGTGCATACATTACATGATATGTGTGACAGTTTTTTTATTAACATAGAGACAAATCCCATCTTTGGAACCCCCTAGTGGGACCCAAATGTGAATCCCATAATATGGTATTGAGCAAAATATCTATATGTCTAGTGTGAACCATAGAAATTAATTAATTTGTTTGATGAAAACCTAATTCATTTGGCTAGTGGTGTTATCATGTTTGCTGCTGCCATTGTTCCCATATACCTTAGTTTAAGATTAAAGAGCAATCTTAGAATTCTTACAGTCTTATTATCACTTTTCATTTTCATTCACGGGTTATATCATTTGGCATACTTTGCAGGTGAGGAAGTATTGGGAGAGGGACTCTTTAGAACCATTTCTATTGTTGTTTTAATAATTTTTGGCGGCGCATTCATATATATGGATAGATCCAAAAAGGAGAAACTTATAGTATGATGATATCTCCAGTTTTGGCTCTTATGAGTAATTTTACACTTTATTTGTTATTCGTGGCACTGGGAATATTTGTGTGGTTGGCTTGGCATTCACATAATCCCAATTCCTTCCGATTTCAAATTTCTATCTTCATTTTGATCTGGATTGGCGGAGAATTCATGACTACTTTATACGAGTCTCGGTCATTTGATTTCCACTTTGAAATACACGATGTTGGCATGCAGATACATCTAGTTTCTATGATTCTTTTTGCCTCAATTATGCTCATGAGATATTACTCTTCTTACAGGTCGGGCCATAAAATCGTAGAAAGCCTTACTTCAATCCTTAAGTAGCTTTGCCATGCTAATCACTCAACTATATGTTTAACCTTATCTACTCATAGAGAGAAGAATCTTTCCGTCAATCTATCAACAGGATCGATGTTTCGCTCCGCCTCTATTATTATCTTAATATTTTCATATTTTACGACTATCGATCTAAAGACACTATGAAACAGACTGTATTTCTTTCCTTCATCACTTATACAAATCCTATCAATTACGAGAAGGTCTTGCTCTACTAGCCATTTAATTTTTCTGTATGCGGTAGTATGAGGCATCTTGGTCTCCATGATGATGTCATAGACTGATTTGGACTGGTACATTGTTGAATTGATAATGCTAATCATCTCAGGATCGGCCAGAGCAGTTAAAATTGCTTTCTTGGTTTTCTGAGCTTCTAATTGCGTTTCTATTCACCTGCTGAATTTGGTAGCTAATATAATATTAAAGATCTGTTTACTTAGCTTGTGTATTATCTTAAAGCAATTTGTGAAAGCCTTATTTAGTGTGACAATTTTCGCTGCTTGTTTTGCGACTTCCGTATATCTCCAATGAACAATACCTATGAACTTTGCGTCATTCATTTTCAATAATTCATGTTTTATTTGGCCGCTAACGGTTAGAAGGAACTCATATTCTAATCTAGAGTGCAATTTGCAAACTGATTTGTAATTCTTGCAGAATTTAATCCGTGTCGTTCTAATAAGAAAGTCCAAAGATACAAAATAATAGAAATTCTTATCACTATAAACCCCATTTATTTTAACTCGATGAACTAGTGCTATTTTTAAAAAATATAAAAGAGGCGTATTAATTCTTGCTTATAAATGAAAAAGGAATTTATTCTTTCAAAGATTGAAGCAGTCCACGACGGAAGTCCTTACGTTTACGTAGGATTTGTTGACCCCAACGATTCCAGTTCCAGAGAAGCGC
>JALYLJ010000126.1 GCA_030774295.1 Thermoproteota archaeon | reverse complement strand
ATTTGTTTCATCTATGACTTTACTTGTAATTTCTTTGGTCTTGTCATAAATAATCTCTACATCATTATCGCTAAGGTAGTTTGCATACTTTGCGCTAATTCCCGAATGTAGTAATATTTCTTCGACGTACTTTCTTGGTAAAGACGTACATTTGGCTAACCATCTTACTAAATCCGTATTTTCTGGTTGCGTGTCTCTGCTCTTTTTCATTCCCTCGAGGGAAATTTGAAATACGTCTTCACCTCTATTTGGTGGCAGAACATATTCTAGCCCAGTCTTCAATATTCTGTGCCTTACTTCGACAGGATTCAGAATCCAGAGGATCTTCATCGATTCATCGCATAAAATAATATTCCCCTTTCCGAAAATTTCAACTACTAATTTCCTTTCTTTATTGTCTTTACTTATAAAATGAAGAAAGAAAATTCTCTCGCTTCCAGGCTGCGATACAGAGTTTATTTTAGCCCTTTCGATTTCGCGACTTAATATGCTCAGAAGCTGATGCTCTTCCATTTGCTTGTATTTCTTGCTTGTAATCCATATCCCCTTGGTTGAAACGATGAGATTGATATCTGACTCCGTGGGATGATGTAATTTCAAAAGAATCGAATTTTTCGTAATAGAGGAGATATTACTAACGTAGTAACTAGACGTTATTTTTGAACTAATCTTGTTTACGAGATAATGAAGCTCAATACCTGATAATTCCATACAAGTGATTTTAACGAGGATGAATATTAATTAAAATAAAAAATTCAAATTTACAATCGAAAGGAATTAAACCTGCATTTAATGTGAAAAAAGTAATTGGAACAACTCGATAAGATATATTATATGAGAGCCTTGACAGGCGTAATCTGCGGTGTTATCCTTGGTTTTATCCTTAATCCTTCAAATTACTCGGCGTCCATACCAATAATAATAGCACTTGGGCTATTTTTCTATATTTTATCGTATGTCATTGCAAAAAGAATTGGCTTGAGAGTGAAGACTGAAGACAGGAAAAAAATTCCTACCAATGGGATCTTTCCATTTATCTTCTTGATATTAATGTTCTTGATTGTTACATATACTGGTTTACACGCATGAGAGAATGGTTTAAAAGAATTTAATTCAAAAGTTCTTCATGTAGACACAATGATATGGAACTATTCAACGCCAGGCATACCGGATGAATTGTTTGAACGGTCAGAAAAGATCCCCATCACAAAAGAGGAGATACGCTCGATTGTATTGAGTAAATTACGCCTCAGGAGTGGCTATTCTGTTATTGATGTAGGATCCGGGAGTGGTAGTATCACCGTAGAGATTTGCCTTCAAGTAAATTCTAAAAATGTATATGCAATTGATGCGGATAAAAACGCCATAGAATTAACAAGGAAAAATCTGGATAAATTTGGGGTATCCGCGAATCTAATTCATTCCAAGGCAGAAGAGATCTTACCTTCATTGCCAACTGTTAATGCAATCGTTATAGGTGGAACAAAGGGTAAAACTGAGAAAATTATCGAGCTTTGTGTATCCAAATTAAGGAAGGACGGAAGATTGGTCATTGACACCATCCTTATTGAAACAATGTACAATGCCCTAAAGTCCCTCAAGAAGCAAAAAATGCACGAAATTGAGGTTACTCAAGTCATAATATCAAAAGGGAAAGATTTTCCAAGCGGAACAATGCTCGTATCTAGAAATCCAATCCTGATTTTGTCAGCAACTAAAATGTGAACTACTCATTCTAATGATTCACCGTATCTGCTTTGTCCTCAGTTGAACCTACAGCTAGCTTCATCTTTACTTTAAATAACTCATTTTTTACAACTGAAAACATGAAGCTTTCATGCATAGGGTGTGGGCCTGGCGACCCTGATTTACTGACAGTGAAAGCCGTGGATAGGATCAAGAATGCAGATGCCATATTTACGCCGACTTCCAAGGAAGGCAAGCCTAGCATTGCTTTATCAATAGTAAAAAAATACGTAGACGAAGCAACCACCAGTATTACAAACCTCATATTTCCTATGATAAAGGATAAAGATTCTCTAAAATTACAGTGGAAAACAAATTCGCAGTTAATAGCTCAAGCTGTGCATTCTGGAAAAAAATGCGTATACTTGACTGTAGGCGATCCTTCTTTATACAGTACCTGGAATCATCTTCACAAAGAATTCAGGGAAAGCTATAATGATATAGAAATTGAAATCATCCCCGGAGTTCCGTCATTTTTTGCATTCGCAGCCCAGGCAAAAATGAGTCTTGTGGAAGGTGATCAAACTCTTGGTATCGTTCCTGCATGCTATGACCTGAATAAAATAAGACATACCGTAGCATCATGTGATTCAATAATTTTTCTTAAGGATGGAAGATACTTCGATAGCGTGGTAGAAATTCTCTATGAAACCGGTTTTAACGATAACTCTGTCATTACTATAGCTCAGGACGTTTCTGTGGATGAAGAAATTTTAGAAACAAAGAAATTAAAAGATTTACGAAACACAAAAAATCCCGCCGGCAAGTATTTCTCAATAATGGTGGCTAGAAAAAATGATTGAACCTAACACTATTTACTTTGTTGGTTCGGGACCAGGAGATCCTGAGCTTATAACACTGAAAGCAAAAAAATTATTGGAAAATGCAGATGTCGTCGTATATTCGGGATCGTTACTCAATCCAAAACTCCTTGACTATGCCAAAAAAGATGCAGTCCTTCATGACGCAGCTCTAATAGATAGAAACAAGATTTATGAAATATTAAGGGATTCGACCAAGCAGGGAAAACTTGCTATTCGTTTTCACGACGGAGACCCAGCACTATTTAGCACAATAAGAGAACAAATTGATAAACTGGATACAGACGGCATACGTTGTAAAGTTGTTCCAGGAATAACCGCCATCTTAGGTGCGGCCTCTTCACTAAATTTAGAATTAACTCTTCCTGGAATTACTCAAACTCTTATTATTACGAGGGCAGAGCTTAGGACTCCTGTCCCAGATCGAGAAAGAATTTCTAACTTGGCTACGCATGGTGCTACTATGGCCTTTTATCTAAGTGTTCATCTGATAAGAAACATTGTTGATGAACTACTTAAGGGAGGAGTCTATCAAACTTCAACTCCTGTTGCCGTCATTTATCGTGCTACGTGGGACGATGAGAAAATAATAGTTGGAACTCTTGAAAATATTGCTGAAAAGGTGAATGAGGCCAAGATAACCAAAACCGCAATAATTATCGTTGGAAATGTTATTAACCCAAGTAGCTACGAATTTTCAAAGGTTTACGATCCACAATTCACACATGGTTATAGGAAAGCTAATACCGATAGTTCTGAATAATACCATAATAGGTAACAATAATATTGTTGGTTTTAAGGCTCTACCAGCATGACAAGATGCATGTCTAGAAGATTTCCTCATCCTTTCGCATCCCACCCAGACCAGACTTAACTTTTGATGCGCACTCTATACATAGGTCCTCAGAAAATGGAAAGCTCTTCACGCACTCTTTGCATACCGGTTTTCCACAACTTGGGCATTCCTTAGTAGATGTCTGTGTGTTGCATAAGGCGCAAATATTATTCTTCATTATTATAATTATGGTCTTTAAGGCTAAAAGCATATCGCACACTAGGCGTATTGGGAAGAACTAATTTAATAATTCAAAATAAAATACTAGAAAAAAATTGTCAAATATAAAAGTCGATGGCTTTACTTTTATTCATGATAATGGAATTCTTGAGATTTCTTTTTTTTCAATATTGGACCAAGCGCCCAGTGGATTCTCTTTAGTCTCTGATTTCTTTATTCCAGTTATTTCATTAATGATAACTTCAGTGGCGCGCATTGGAGGCCAAGCCATCGCCACATATTCACCAATATTCCCTGTTTTTTCTAATGAGGCGGGCAGTAACTTTTCCTCTGAAAAACCCAGTGAGACGAGTTTATGCTTTAGAGTATCTATCAGATCACGCTGTCCATGTACAATTAAATGAACAGGCTTTGAGTAATCAATTGTCGACATTACTGTAAGTCTCCTCTTATTCACTCCTATAAACATAATTATCTAAATAATATTGCTGACAAGTATCATCATGTCACACTTCGATCTTCATATGACAATGATCTTCCCGGAAGACATTTCAGATAGGATTTCCTCCTTTATGGCAGGAAGTCTAGACTTTCCTTTTGTTAGGAAGGACGAATTAATATCACTTTTATATCTATATGGAAGAAATAACGCAGTACTTCCTAATCCCGACAAAGTTCTTGCAGTTGCAAACAAGACGATTGAAACATTAGAACATAGCATCGAGAAGTACAAAAATGGTCCAAAGTCTTTATTCGATTCAGAATTTGTCCGAGATAATTACATACGAAGGCAATTACAAATAACTGTTGATAAAAATAAAAATCATAATAAAGTTGTATCCGAGATAAATGATAAGGCAATCATAAATGACCCCGTAATATTATCTGAATGCTTTTCGCAGCACGTATCATTCTATAACCAAAAGTATTCATTTTTCTTTTATGGACCGCTAAAGGATAACGAATTGATACATGACCTTCGGAGTCTATTATCGGGCAGAATAGTTATGCTTGGATACAATAAGGAACAAGACGAACTACCATTCGAGCACCCTATAATTCCACTATACGTGTGGGCAAGAGAAAATCTTCTCAAAAGTTCCTAGATTAAATAAATGAAAATATCCAATAAACAGATCCACACAATTATAATTTAATCTACAAGATCGAATACTAATTGTAGGGGAAGACCTAATATGCCCTTAGCCTTTATATTTATTAGTTACCAATTAGGGAAAAGGTAACTCAAAAGGTATTATGGATGATGCAGGGATTGCACTCACAGGACTAGTGCTTTTGAAAGGGTCTTCGTTGTTTTGCGCCGAGTCTTGTGCGTGGGTAGTTAGAGGCATGAATGGAAATATCCTGATATCGTTCCTTAAACAGGACTCAAAAATCCCGCAGTATTCAAAATAGGGCGATTTAAAGCCTTCTTCGTAATTCATCCAAAAAGGAGAGTAAATAGTAATCCCAGACGCAAATATCATTTGTGAAGATTGGAAAGAGACAAAGACTGTGATAATAAGAATAGATAGCAGGAAGCAAATTGCCGATGAATGATATTTTTTGTATGTATCCAAGTAATATGAGATTTAATACTAAGTATATTTAGAATGCTTCAACAATATTAATAAGATAATTGGATAAATGAATGCAAGAATCTAATTCCTAAATAGGTAATATACAATGCTACACTTAATATTTGCTAGAAAAAATCACAGAATTTTTTTATCAAAAATTTATGGTATCTCGTCTGTTCTCCACGGATGCATGTTGTCGAAATATTCCCTCAAATGATTTTGAATGCAAAACAATATTTGAATTGACTAAAATCCAAGATCTGACTATTTTACTAGTACTTTAATCTGCAACTTGACATTCAATGATCATCTTAAAGTTAACCCGTAATGATAGGGACGTTAATGAAAGAAAAGATAATTGAAATACGAAAGCTGTATTCTAGAATGAATCTGGACAATTCAGACTTTCTTACTTTCTTTGATCTCGGACATTTGCAAGCCGGTATTCTAAGATTAAGACCAGGCGAAATTGACACACAGGAACCACATTCAACAGATGAAGTCTATTTTGTCTTGGAAGGAGATGGATTCATAGAAATCGGAAATAAATCATACGAAATAAAGAAAGATCTATTCATTTATGTTCCGGCACAAGTTAAACACAGTTTTCACGGAAATAAACAAGAGATATTGGTACTATATTTTTTCAGTGGTTAACCTAAAATAATTGCTTGGACTATTATAAGCATGACGTTATAGCTGTACAGTCACGTACAATATCCTATGATAAATTCATCGGCATTGCTTCCAAATGCTTGGCTAGAACCATCAAAACTTCAATCTTTTTTTTAGGGTAATTTGCAAAGTTAAGCGCTTGATCAATAAAGGCTGAAATTGGTACGGCTTCTTCTCCTACAACTTCGATACCC
>JALYLJ010000125.1 GCA_030774295.1 Thermoproteota archaeon | reverse complement strand
AAGAAAGGAGGAATACCAAACCGAAACAAGGTAGACCGCATGTCTTCCTCTACCGAGAATATAGGAATGTTAGAAGTAGTGTAGAAAGATTCTTTGGATGGCTCAAAAGCTTTAGACGCATCCAAACTCGGTATGAAAGACTAGCATCAACCTACCTTGGGTTTATTCAACTAGGCTGCACAATGATACTAATGAAAGTTGTCAGATGAGTTCGTAATCATCACCTGTATGAGTTGGTCGGTTTGTTAAATTGACAAATATCTATTAAATCCATTACAAATAATTTCTAAGTAAAAGACTGGATTCTGATATCAAATTTCAATAATATACAGATGAACTATGTATTTCGTTTACCGTTGCGTCCATATACCTCAATACACATTGGACATTTAATCATTTCGTCCTAATTCACGTAAATCAACCAGATCGAGTCAATAGTTATCTCTTAAATTCACGCTGCATAATCATACTAATGAAAGTTTTCAGATGAGTTCAGTATAACACTAGAGTAAGTGATTATGCAGAGATATTGAAGCACAGTCACGTAATTACATTATCAAATATTGATGCCAATTATGAAATTCAAATGCTGCATGCAAAAATGATTCCATAACTGCTTTGGTATTGGATCTTTGGTACATTGAATCTATAGTATAATGTTAACCATCAGATTAAAATAACCTAGCTATTCCAATCTAACCAAATCTTCGGAAGAAAATATGAACTCTAATAACAACTAGACTTAAGAATTCATTTTACATCATGCTCACGATACAGTCTTGATTTCTCCATTGTATTCCTTAAATCCATCATTCACCATCTGTAGATATATCTCGTTTGCCTTCTCTACTGGAAGGGGTTTCGATTGGGCCTTAGCGTACCCATCAATATCACATAATAATAACATCGCCTGATTTTCTCTTACAATTTTCGCCAATAACATTTCATCGCCCACTGGTGCAAATCCATTTTGGCCTTGTTTGATGGTGTACGTTAACATGGCAAAACCGGTGTAATCAAATAGCTTCATCTGAGCCACTCTAGACCTTTCGTTCCCGATGTGTGATGCCTTATGATATTGCACGGACCAATTAATTACTTTGACCGTCTATAAGCCTTTCAGGCATTTTGCCAAATGGGATCCTCGAATAAAAATCCATTGACGAATTCGTCACCTGATTAATTATTGACAATAATATTAAACAAATGTACTTGAGAAGTCATACTTTATCTATTTCCATGAACAGGCTTATGACATTTCCATCATATTCATGCATTCCTTGAAAATAATGACGCGCATCAAACATCATGGGAAGGACATAAGCGACCTTCATAGGGTTCAATAAAAAGGGTTATTTTCGAAGCATTGTCTTGATTGATAATGCATGATTTACGTATGCCTGAAACTCCATTGTTATGATCAAAACCATTCTCAAGACAATAGCAAGATATAAGACCAATGTATACGTATACTTTTCGGGATTTTTACCGCTAATAAATTACTAACTAAAAGAACACTGTTAAAAAACCATGAAAACGATGATTTATTTTTATTGATTTTTCTTAGTGTTGAAAAGGAATTTGCACGTCGAGATAGTAAACTCTAGTCTGGCCCCCGAAAGCTCATTTCATTCAAATATCAGAGTGATCCGAATTTTCAGTCAAAGATCTTAGAACTGGCAACGACAATGCGGTCAATCTTCTGTACGACGCTTAAGCAGGACATTTTCGACCACGACACCTCTGGGCTTGATTTGCTTATGAATTCTAATTTCTAAGGGTATCTGCAAATATTTATTATAGAAGAATTATTAGTACGTTGCTTGGCGCAAGGTTCGCTTCTTGAATCTAAGAAGACAAAAAATGAGTACTGGCTGGAGTTACCGGAAAATACTAGAGCAATGCTGGTGTCTGCGATATATTCTGGAGAGGATCAAAAGGTTTATCTGAAATTCTATGTTCCGAGTTTAGATTCAATTTGTTTTTGGCCGGATGCAACCAAACATAAGCCTTATTGCTATACGAAAATAGAGTACAGGACAACTCTTGAGCAAATAATTAGTAACGATAAGCGATTTTCGATGGCATTAGAAAATAAGACAGACCTAATAAATGATAGAGAGATTCAAGTTCTGAAAATTACTGCTCCTGATCCACTGTCAATTGGAGGAACAGAGAATAGCATTCGTGAAAAATTGACGGCTTGGGAAGCCGACATAAAATACCACGAGAATTATCTTTATGATTCAAGATTAATTCCAGGTAGTTATTATATTAGAATTGGTAACAAAATAATTGAAGAACGATATGAAATTTCTAAGACTGTTGAAGATGCCTTAAAAAATCTTTTATGGGATCGAATGATAGATGGCGCCAAAGAAGCAGGCAACGACAAGTACAGAAAATACATTACCGAATGGGCCAATCTCCTTAATCAACCCATACCAAGTATGAAACGTATTGCAGTGGACATTGAAGTAGATTCAGAGGAAGGCAGGATTCCTAATCCGAGGGAACATGACAGAAAAATTACTGCCGTTGGATTAGTATCAAGTGATGGTCTGAGGAAGGTGCTAATTTTACAAAAGGATGATTTTCGTGAAGATAATAGTATGCTGACGCCCGCGGTAGAGATATGTAAAACAGAGAAGGAACTACTTCAAAAAGCATTCAGTATTATTTGGTCGTATCCAATTGTATTAACATTTAATGGAGATGACTTT
>JALYLJ010000124.1 GCA_030774295.1 Thermoproteota archaeon | reverse complement strand
GAATTAAAGTGATTAATTTTTCATTTTCTGGAAATCCTGAGATTAATTTGGAGAGATATTTGTAATAACTACCTTTTTGTTTTATTCCATTTTGAGGATATTTTTCATTCGATGCGTGTTTTTCTATGGTATATAACTTGCCGTTGTTTTGAATATTTAATCTGTACTTTTTCGTTATCTCATTTCTCATAGTATCGTCTAAAAGTAAACTATAATGTCTCCTAAAAAAATTATTTAACAGATCATTTGCAAATAACAGTATTATGTCGTTTGACAAAATGCTGTCTTTTTCGATAATTATTAATCCGTTTCGCGGTAAAGTACCCCCAATGTGGTTGTCGAGATCTTGATATCCTGTCTGCAATATGTGTTTGGGAGAATTTACCACGTTTGGTATCTTACTTTTCATATTAATACACCTAAATTCTCTAGGGTCATAACTCCCAAAACATCGCAGATACCTGTCTTTTAGAGTAAAGTAATAGATGGACCTCTTGACTGGAACACCTCTTAATTTTTTAAGAAATAAACTCCTGATCCGTATATCATCTATAAATTCGTAGTTTAATTCTACAACCCCGTCTACAATAGATTCCAAACTAGATTCCGTCGATTCCTCACTTGTAAAAATTAACTTTGCTTTAGCTCTCTCTCTCCAAGTTTGGAGCACTCTTTCATTGTTTAACCGCGCTTCTCTATCCATTAATGAAGCAACAGAATCCCAGCTGTCAATTATTATCACAGGATTCTTTACGTCCATCAATTGGTTGGTTACCCTTTCAAAAAGCGATTCAGGTTCGTCCAGACGAGCATCCTCAAATGATGAAATATTTTGTCCAATTTCCTCGTTTTCAATATCCTTGTTCGGTTGTTTGGTGAATTTTCGCAACCATGGATAGTGTTCAAATAATTGTTTTGGGGATGATCTAGTAGAAATATAGAAAAAATTGTTCCTTGCCTTCAACGAACGGAGAATACTTAGAGATAGAGTTGTTTTACCTGTCCCCGATCGGCCCTTAATAAGTAAAGAATAGGTATCGTTTCTCACAAATTCTCCAAGTTCATGGGGTATGTCTAAAAAACTATTATTGGTTCTATTAACTATACTAGCCATAGCTGTTCTTCATCGATTTGACATTACTGACACTTATAGATATTTAATAAATCGCCTAGATTGTTATTCTTGATTCTTATACAATCATCACAATTGCCTATATGTAACAAGAATACTGCTTTCAAACTTAACCACAATCTGTAGACCTTTAAAATGATTCAAGTATTCTCATTTTTTTCTCGTATACCTTCTTGGGTATTTTTTTTGTCTATCGTGTCTACGCTTATACCATAGTAATCCTAAATTCCAAGTCTCGCTCGAGACTTCAATACTTTAAAATAAAGTATACTAGTGATTTTGACCATGGTTATTATTGAGCCTGAAAATAATTTTTCATCTTTGAAAACACAACTTTTGGTAAATTATGTCTTCACCGATGATGTTTCATCGTTATCACTCTCAAAAGTTACTCCAGATTTTGATCCTATTATTGGAGAAATTACTGAGTCTAAAGAATTCACTGCTAAGGATGGAACAATGTGCATTATTCATAACATGGTAGGATCGGATATCAAACGTGTTTTACTTTTAGGAATGGGAAACAGACAGAATTTGGATACTGAAAAAACTAGAAATTTGACCGGAAAATTGGTCAATAAAGCAAAAGAATTGGCGATAAGCGAGTTTGTATTAGTTCCCTTTGATGAAATGAATGAAGATCATCTATCAGCTATTGTGGAAGGAATCAAATTATCGGACTATTCATTTAGTAACTATAAGAAAGATGATGACAGAATTGACCTAAATCAAGTTAGGATCTTGACTAGAGGGGACTGGACCAGCAATCAGAAAGTTATTCAACATTCGTCGATTGTATCTGATGCGGTAATCCTCACCCGCGATATTAGCAATTTACCCCCCAATGATTGCTCGCCAAAAGACTTGGCAAATTTCGCAGGGAAATTGTCGGCTAACAAAAAGACAAAGGTGAGAGTCATCGAGGAACAAGAATTAGAAGCAAATGGATTTGGGGGCATTATGGCCGTAGGTAAAGGAAGTACCAATTCTCCCAAACTAATAGTAATAGAATACTCTGGTTCCTCACAAGACGAAAAGCCTGTAGTGATTGTTGGAAAAGCTGTAACATTTGATACGGGAGGGATTTCGATTAAACCTTCTGACAAAATGGAAGAAATGAAATTTGACAAATGTGGCGGTTGTAATGTTATAGGGATTATGAAAGCTGTGTCGGATCTAGACCTGGACAAAAATGTAATTGGGTTAATACCTGCTGTTGAGAACATGCCATCCGGAAGCTCCTATAGACCAGGCGACATAATCAAGATGTATAACACAAAAACGGTAGAGGTGTTAAACACCGATGCAGAGGGAAGAATAATCCTAGGAGATGCTCTCGCATTTGCAGTAAAAACCTTCTCACCTAGAGTCATAATCGACATGGCAACGTTGACAGGAGCTGCCATTATTGCTCTTGGTTCAAACGTTGCGGCACTTGTAGGTAATAACAAAGAACTGGTAACGAAAATCCTTGAGTACTCAAACAAAACTGGTGAAAAAATTTGGGAACTGCCACTTTTTGAAGATCACAAGGAGCAACTAAAGAGCTCAAATGCAGACATAAAAAATATCGGAGGTCGATCTGCAGGAGCCATTACTGCTGCAGCATTCTTGTCCCACTTTGTTGATGACACTCCTTGGGCGCACTTGGACATTGCTGGCACTGCTTGGAATCAAGAGGGGACTAGGGAAAAAACGTATAATCCTAAAGGAGCTACTGGTTTTGGGATCAGAACAATTGTCAAATACATTGCGAGCTACAATGCGCATTAAATATCTACTGATACACAGCCGTGTACCTAACAATGTTGGTTTATTTGCCAATTCTACAAACTAAAGAAATAATTGATTTGTTAGGTCTAGACGACATAAAGTGTAGAATAGGAAAATTCGATTCGGATATACCTGCATCGTACAAGCCGTACTACGAAAAATGGTTATCAAATAGAGATGGTTTTATTCTAATGCTTTCTGGAGGTATTGACTATATAGGTTCTGAAGACGTTGTAAGAATGGGCCCTTTCCACAATATCTATTGTCTTGTACAAAATCAGCATTTAGTTGAAAATGACCTTAACCACCAAAATCTATTGAATTGTAAACTCTGGTACAGTTTAGCTGATGGGATAGTAAAGCAGGCAGGGTGGAGCGGAAGCATTTTGGCTGAAAGATTGACAAAAGATGAGCGTATTAGCAAATTCTTATTTCAAAACTTAAAGTCCGAGGTTACAAGAACTATTTCAGTTCGTGTCGTCAACCTTGCCTGTCTAATAGAATGTAGAATTTGGCACCCGAGAGAATTTGTTTTTCTTTACGAAATTTTAGATAGCATTGCCCTGAATATACAAGATTTGCTTGGGGACGTGCATGTGGGAGAAAAAATCAACCGTTAATTTACATTTAATATTAAATGTTAAACAATGATATTAAATGCCAGCACTGCTGCTTCCCAACCACTCACGTAGATCAGTAACACAGCAGCGATAACAGGTTTGACTTCCGGGTTCGGAATGGGACCGGGTCGCACCCTGCTACTATGGCCGGCTTGATAATGCTAAACATCAGGGGATAATTTAAAGTTGCCTTGCTCATGCTTACCAGTATTGACTTTCTTGGTTTACATTGGGTGATTGCTATATTATCGTGTTACGGGGTTTAATTCGATAGATGTACCACAACGTATAATTTCTCTGAAATACTTGAGCCTTATATGCGCCGCACTATCAATCATAAGGAATTGTTCCAGTGCGTGAACCGTTGTGCAGTAATTGCGATTGCCTTGTTTTTCATGTATGTTTTTTTGAACACGATACCTCAACTTGTTCCGACCACAATTGTACGTAACATCGTATTTGCCGGAGGCAGTAAAGGACACTTCAATGAAGATGATTTCAAAATAAAAAAGTTCGGGATTGGGACTGACGGCAATCCGTTCTTGGCCGTTGAAGGAAAGGCGGGGGAATCAACACCGCAGAAAGAAGATACTGGGCTTGCCTATGTATTTGTAACAAATAATGGAACTTATGCAGCTACATCAGACTGGATGTATACAAAGTGGCATGCTCACGAGTTAAAACTTGATGAGAAGAACTGCGTGAAATCCATGAACATGAACTCAGGAGTAGGTGTTGAAATGGGAGAAGACGTAAAAATCACCAACGCAAATGCAACAAAGCTCAAAAATGTAATGACTGCCGAATTTGGAATTGATAATAAAGACGGATCGATATGCGCTAATCAAGTATTCGATTCGGCCCCAAAATAAAATAATTATTACAACATTATTGTGAATCAAATTCGATTATTGTGTGGGCGCTCGAATCTATTCACAACCCGATTTGTTCTCTAAGTTTTTTCATCCTTTGAAACGCATTAATACAAAAGTAAGTCGACAATGCGGCGACTACGATAGACAAGGGAATTACCATTGGAGTAAGACCAGAAGGTTCGCTTACATTGCTGCTTAATTTCGGTGTGTTTAGGTCATGTTCTGTATGCGCACCAGTACTTGCTGTCTTGTTTATCGCAAAACCAACTCGATAATTTAGATCATATAGATTGAATCTTTTTATTGTTACCTTTGCATCCCAGTTACCAAACTGACTTAAGAAACCGCCATATACGGAATATGCTGTATCATTTATCTCCACTAATTTAACAAATATCGGTCCTAAACCTGCATCGCTTTTTTTTGAACTCAATTGAGACATTTGAAATCTGGTGAACACTTTCATTGTTGTCAAGTACGTTGATTGTAAAGTTATTAAAACCAGTAACGAATGGCGATATGACAAGCCTGATAGATGTCCCTTGTGTCTCCAATGTCCTAATAAATTTACTGTACATAATATGAGATATGTTACCCTTAGTACTCTGCATAATGGTCTCATTGTCTTGCATTGCTGTCAAGCGGACTAGATGTGTCGGCGGCTTTTATGAAAACCTCCGCGCCAGATTTGTCATCTACAAAAACAGGTTCATTAATAGAACCGACTGTAATCCAGTAGTCTTTGTTACCAATATTGTATAGTCTGTTTTCTGTTTTCATGTGCTGACGCCTCAGGTATATTTAAACCTAATCCTCCAACCAAAATAGAAATTATACCAGACATTGCCAAAGTGTGAAATCTACTTTTCATACCTGCCAATTTCTTTTGTATTTATTTAAGGCCATTGGTGCAATAGTCGAATTATCGCATTTAAAATGAATTATTATCAGCAATCATATACATCAAAAAAAACATCGTAACTCATTGTTATTTAAGTGGTAGTTTTATGCTCTTTACTTTCTAGATAATAACACAACTTTTTCACAGAGCATGGTAATAGCACAGAACAATGTTTACGACATGCCACGCGAGCGATTTCAACTTTCAAAGTATATCAAGGCTCATGCTAATATTTGGGGCATAAATAAGAATTCATTGACTGTCTCACGCTCGCTCATTAAATCTTTAATCCCTTAAATTACTAGACCAGAAAGCATTTTGGTTGCCTCGCCTTGCATTGCAAAGACTATGGTCTGTATTTAATGCACCTTAACAATTATAATACATCCTTTTATAATCACTAGTACAGTTACATATGAAGTCTAGTTCTACTCACAGGGTAGCCGTTTTGGACGAAGAACTCTGTCAACCAAAGAAATGTGGATTGGAATGTATCATCTACTGTCCAGTTAACAAGACAGGTGGAGAATGTATAGTACAGAGGCCTGAAGACGGAAAGGCGGTTATTTCTGAAGAATTATGCACGGGATGCGGGATTTGTATAAAAAAGTGCCCTTTTGATGCTATAGTAATCGTTAATCTAGCCAAGGAGATTGGAGACCACAAGATACATCAATATGGTATCAATTCTTTCAGACTTTACCACATTCCTTTACTTAAAAAAGGTTCAGTAGTAGGACTAATGGGACGAAATGGAATTGGTAAATCAACACTTTTGAATATATTGTCAGGAAATATCAAACCAAATTTTGGAAATTATGATTCTGAGATACAATGGGATGATATTATAAAGAATTTTCAAGGTACTGAGTTAAAGCCGCATTTTGAAAAAATTTCTTCAGGTAATTTACGAACCTCTATCAAGCCTCAAATGGTTCAACTAATTCCCAAGGCTTTTAAGGGAACAGCCAGAGAACTTTTGAAAAAGTATGATGAAAGGGGCATGATCGATTCTCTAATAGATCAATTGTCTCTTACCAACTCTTTAGAGCGTTCACTTTCTGAACTGAGTGGCGGAGAATTGCAACGATTAGCAGTTGCAGTAGCGGTCAACAAGGATGCTGATTATTATTTCTTTGACGAACCGTCTTCCTTTAACGACATTTATCAACGTCTGGCTGTTGCAAGAACCATAAAACAACTTGCTAGCGATGGCAAAAGTGTAATGGTCGTTGAACATGATTTAACACTACTTGACTACCTGTCAGACTATATCCATATCTTGTATGGTGAACCAGGAGCATATGGCATAGTTGCACCCATACAGGGAACGAGAGTAGGCATAAACGCCTTTTTGGATGGTTTTATACCTACAGAAAATATCAGATTCCGAGAAAAATCATTCAAATTTGAGAGTTCGAGCATAAATGAAGAATTGATTGTTGATAAACCGATGACAAAGTTTTCCCAATTGACTAAATCATTTTCTTCATTTGAGCTAAATGTTTCTCCTGGAGAGATAAGAGAAGGCGAGATAGTCGGGTTGGTAGGAGCAAATGCATTGGGGAAAACTACATTTATGAAAATTATCGCTGGCATGGAGAAAGCAGATAGTGGCCAAATGGATATTCATGCTAGTTTATCATACAAACCGCAATACTTGCAAAACGAATATGATGGTAATATTCAATCTCTTTTGAATGTTGCTCATCAAGGACCAATAGAAGGTTCTACGATGGAACAGCAAATTATAGTACCAATGGGGATCAAGAAACTTTATGATAAGCGAGTAGATACATTGAGTGGCGGGGAGCTACAGAAGGTCGCGGTTTGTTGTTCTCTTATTAGACCAGCTGATATTTATGCACTGGATGAACCATCCGCGTTTTTGGATGTAGAGGACAGAATCAACATTGCTAAATTTTTGCACCGATTTGTAAAATCACAGGGAAAGTCGGCGATAATTGTAGATCATGATATGCAACTGATTGATTTGGTCTCCGATTCACTAATGATTTTTTCAGGAATACCAGGTGAGAAAGGATTTGCAGGTTCCCCTATCAAGAAGGATCTTGGAATAAACAAGTTCCTTGAGAACTTGTCAATAACCTATAGACGAGATGAAAATACAGGACGTCCAAGAATCAATAAACTTGGTGGAAGATTAGACAGGGCTCAAAAAAATTCCGGAGATTATTACCAGAGGACTTGATCAATAAATAAAAACATGACAAGAATGCTAAAAGAGGTTTTGCAAGAAAAACTTGATGTTACCGAGATTGACAAGCTGTCTTCCTCTTTTGACATAATCGGCAGTATCGCCATTATTAAAATTCCCGAAACATTGTCATCAAAAAAAACCCTTATTGCAGACACATTAATCGAAGAAATTAAATCAGTAAAAACGGTATTCTCTCAAGTATCAGCAATTGAGGGAGATTACAGATTGCGTAAGTTGGAATTTTTATCAGGAGAAAATACTCCAATTACCATCTACAAGGAACATGGATGTACGTTTAAGGTGGATGTAATAAATACATACTTCTCTCCGAGGCTTTCAACCGAACGACTCAGGATATCAAAATTGATAAGCCCTAATGAAGTCATCGTAAATATGTTTGGAGGCGTAGGAACATTCTCCATTGTAATAGCACGCAATAACAGGTCATCGAAAATCTATTCTATAGATTCAAATCAAATTGCTTATGAGTTATGTAAAGAGAATACAGAGATAAACAAATTATCGAATAATGTTTTTCCAATTCTCGGTGACGCCAAGGAGATAATACCCAAAAAGCTTAGAGGAATCGCCACCAGAGTTCTTATGCCATTACCTGAGAAAGCAAAAGAGTTCGTTGACTCTGCAATAAATTCACTTGTAAATTGTAAGGGCATTGTACATTATTTTGCTCACGTAGGAGCAGAGAATAAGAAGAATGCTATACAAAGCGCATTATTAGACACAACAGCATCATTCGGTGATTTCAACCACATTATTAGAAATATCAGAGTTGTAAGAGAGGTAGGTCCGCGATTTTATCAAATCGTTTCTGACGTAGGAGTAATCTGATCTGATCTGCTAGTCATTTATCCCGTGGAGCGGTAGCCATTGTATAACCCATCCATACAAGTACTGTCATGATAATCCCTACGAGGATTATTAAAGTTAGTTTTATTACAAAAATGTCCCAATGTGTAAATAACATCAAATATGAAAATACAATGAAAAAAAATGATGGAACGACAAGTAATATTAGTCCAATAATCCTATTTTCTCTCATGCCTGTTGGGGCGTTTGCTTCACTCATGGTAATTCCAATGCCATCAAGTACGCATCCTCACCGTCTCTATAATACGATTTCAGCTTTGACCTCACATTAAAATTTAGTTTTTCATACATTTTTATTGCTGCCGAATTGCTAACCCTCACTTCCAGGTAGACTTCTTCAGTTCTTCTTGAAACAAGACCATTTATTGATTCTTCCATAAGTATAGTCCCTACTTTCCTACCTCGATGTTCTTCCACTATTGCGATGGAAACAACATGTCCCTTTTTTACGAAACCTAATTTTCTGAAGTTTGAAAATCCAAATTCTATCTTGCACATTACATAACCAATTATCTTTCCATCATGTTCGGCAAGAATAAATGATTCTGGTAACTCTTTGAGAATTGACTCGAAAAAATACTCAGTGTAATGTTCAGGAAGTGAATTTAGATTAATTTCAATAACAGAATGTAAGTTGTTTTGACCACATCTATTAAAGACATAGTCTCCATTTTTTCGTAGGCAGCTCTGCAAATTATCAAATTAATGATAATTAATTATTTTAACTTTGGCTTTTCAAACCTCTCTGGACTCAATTAGTGACTTCGTTTTTGAATATGGCAACGTTCGGATCAAGAGCTATTGAAATCTTATGACTCTTACCATTCATTTCAAGTATTTTATCTGCTGCCTCCTGAATATTAGACAATATTTTAAAGCCAAACGTTTCTTTCAGATAATACTTGGGTAAGGAAGAAAGAATTGAGATTGTGAATTTTTCCTTCAACTCATTGATATACATGATATGTTCCAGGCCGTCGATGTAGTTGGAATTTTTGTAATCATCTAATTTTATTTGTCCGTATGCGAATTTCTCTATTGCAGCGCTTCCAAAACCTTTGTTGTTTTCTGAAACAATAACTACAATGGAATTTTTTCTTAGAATACGAATTGAGTTCCATAGTAAGTCTAATGAACTTGATAAGGTCGAACTTGAATTGGTATCAATATTTGTACCGATTATCAGAGATTTTTGTTCATGTTCATTTTCAATTGACAACTCATTTAGTTTTTCAATCCCCCTGTGGAAAGAATGAGCTAATTCATCATAAAAAAAATTGTTAATGCCGGAATTATTTGACACTATCTCAATGGACTTAGCACCCATGTCTTGACAGAACTTTTCTGCAATTTCAATCGGCGGTCCTTTATTACCCGGGTGAGGAAGATCGTCTACTCTTGAACTGAAGGCTTCATTCATTTTGTCCTGCCCGAATTCTCGGAGGAGTTTGGTAGGAGTACCGTTATAACCAAAAAAGGGATCAATGTTTGTTTTTGAAATGAAAATAGTGTCCTTATTATTTGTGCGTTCTAGGAAATGATCGCTTTTTTTTTCAAACAAGGCAATATTTTGATTCTGCATTTTACTTGATAACTGCTTGCGTGCTTTTAGGATTGATTCAATAGACAACTTAATTCCTTTAGTTTCTGCAAAGGAAACCAATCTAGAAGTGAGTTGAATCGTAGAATTTGAGGCATCTAGAGGGATGAGTATTGTGTTATCATTCATGTCAATAGATTCGATTTTTTGATCTAGGTTTTCAGGGGCCAGCGTATCAAATTTTGAATTTTCAATAAGTGAAAGATTCTCTACCTTAAGATCTACTATGATGTCGGTGCTACCGTAATTTAGCCATAATTCAGGCATGTTCGAATCGAAGTATAAGAGAATTCAATTGATGAAAAGATATGTTAACCTTCATAGATCATTAAATTCTTCTCTTCAAGTAAGTCATGCAAATTGTGGACAGCCCTGTAG
>JALYLJ010000123.1 GCA_030774295.1 Thermoproteota archaeon | reverse complement strand
AATTTAACAGGGTAAAGCCAGACTTTATTCATATTAAAGATGTTTCATTGGATTTGAATGAAAAATATGATGTAATATTTGTAGGATGGATGGACCCTGGAGTTGATTTTAGAAAAGCTGTGGCAAGTAAAACAGACGTCATAGTAACAACTCTTGACCAAGGAATTAGTTTGGGAGCTGAGTTCGAGGAGTTTGGTTTTGAAAGGATAGCTTGGTGGAGAACTCCATCATGGATAGATGTAAACCACGAGATTATGAATAAATATTATACCAAGATATCAAAGGAATTGTACGATTACCTATTTGATCTACGCGGGGCGCACAATCTATGGTATGTTTACACAAAGAATTTAGATCATACCGGTAAAATTAGAGATGCGTTAACTCATAACCAAAAAAAGGACCATACCAAGTATGATTTTGAACAGGTAATGGATGAATGTGGATACGGATATTTTGAAAATCAACAACTTTCCAAAAATAGCGAGATCAAATCCAATTTAGTTTCCTTATGGAGAATTGAATTTGGATAAGAAACATAGTTGACATACACAAAGATGCGTTTTTGAATGTGATTGATGTTACCATTTTTTATTCTTGATATTTCGAATGTGGTAATAGAGATACTGTTGGGCATAGCCGCCGTATTTACCAAAATGCTTTCTCATTATTTCTGATAAAACTGAATATTGGTTATTACTTAGTTTCTTGTTTTCGTTCATAAACGTGACTTTTCTACTGTCGATTAATTTCTTGTAGTACATTACTATTGCACGGCCCATCCACACGTCAATTGGAAATGCCTCCGTCTTTTCTAGAGAAAATAACAATATACAGTCGGCAATTTTGTTTCCAATTCCGTAAATACTTGTAAGTGATGCTCTGGCCTCATCATATTTACAGCGATGTAATTCATCAATTGTTAGCTGTCCTGAGACAATTTTTTCTGCAATAGATTTAATAGCTTTTGCTCTATATCCAACACTACAGGAACATAATTCGTTGATGGATGCGTTGTACAGACTCTTCATTGAGGGGAAGGTAAAGAAGATTTGATTATCAATCTCTTTTTTCGTACCAAATTTCATAGATAAATTTTTTAGCATAATACGTATCATTGAGATGTTTGTGTTACTTGAACATGCAAAAGAAATCATACATTGGTAGGGGTCCTGACGTATCAGACGTAATCCGTTATATTTTTTAACTAATTTAAGCAGAAAAGTATCATTGGAAAAGTTGGAAAAAATATTGTGAATATTATCATCTAACCTAAAAATGAAATGTTCCCAATTATCAAACCCCGGTGTTGAATAAAATTTTACTTCATTATTTTTGAATGAAAATTTCAGAACATGTTCTCCATAGATTCCATACCATGTATTTTTATGTTTTTCCCATAAAAACATCTGTCCACTATTGATACTAATTTCAGGATTAAATTTTGAATTTAACAGCATATGGGGTTGTTATTAAACAGCACTCGTATCTGAATTTAGCAAGCCTCTTGTTTTCTCCAAATCCGCTTCTAGAACTTCAATTATTTTGGGAATTTCTTTCAATGAACAATTCAAGCATATACATTGTAACGACAGTGGATACGTAAAATATTTTTCTTGGAGTGGAATTTCTTTCTTGCATGTTATGCATTTTTTTATTTTATATGGATCAGTATTTTTTATTATCATTAGAACTCAGGGTGATGCATTTTACTCAATCAAAAATAAAATATATTACTTCGTTGTATCATTGACTCTCTTGACTAGGTTGACTACCATAATTACTGTCTAATGCAATCTTCAATTGTTTAAAATATTTGTTAGTAACTATATCCCCGTTATCACTTATTGAAATCAAATTAAAATTCGGAGTTTGTGTTAAGACGTAATCCCATTTCCAGTAAGCTAGTCCCCAAATACCAAGATCCTTGAAAATCTTTACAAACTGATTCGCTTCCTGTTGATTAATGTCACTCTCAAAAGGATTTATCTCAAATACTGTTGCTCCTTCTTCATTAATGATTTGCTCTCGTAGAACATTGTTCCATTCTCCTATGTATAGGGGAACACCTGTCATATTTGAAGCCTGGAGAAAAGTAGTCAACCTTTGTTGCTGATATGAGCCTGTTGGTAGTCCGTATATGCTTATCTTAAAAACTACGTTTGTACTGTTTTGTGGCTTCATTTTAGCCAAGTTTTCTGGTATTAGGTTTATTGGGCTTTTCAAATCTACTGGAATATTCATACTATAAGCAATTACTTTGTCCGTGAATTTTCTCAATTCATTAACAATAAATGTATTGTACTGGCCAATCTTTTCCCACTGGTCAGCATTGTGGACTTGTGGTTCGCTAAGAATTTCGTAACCTAAAGTGCTTTTATGACTGTCTAAAGTATTAACTATTTTCTCCAAGAATTCAGCTTGTAGAGTCCATCCATCAGTACCATTTGCATCTTTAACAGCTCGATTCCACCAATCTGTCCACCACAGCTTTGCGGGTGCGTATTTAGGTCCACCACCGTTGTCAGCAATATAAGATGGGTTGTTTTGAAAGAGTAATGAAGGGAATCCCGTTCCTTTTCTTGGATTAAACCATGAAGAGGTGTGAAATTGATGGTTATCATAAATTACATTAATGCTATGTTTATCCGCAGCTTGTGCGACAGATTGCAATTCGAGCATGAAATTCGTGGGATCTTTTACATAGGATTCCCAATAAAATACAAAACGCACATGATTCATACCAGATTCTGAAATTAGCTTGAAGCTATCGTCAAAATAGTTCGGTGGCATAATACTACCTATAGTTCTGCTCTGTGGCATGCTTGTATAGTATCCTTTCATATTTACACCAAAAAATATTTGATTTGTCTCCAAACCGTGTGAGACGAGTACGAATGAATTAGTTAGCAATATGCTGAATATTGCAACCATCAAAACAATCTTAAAATTAAATAGGTATTTTGTTAAATTAGAAGTTTGCATTCAATTTAGAATAAATATCAACATTATAAAATAGTTTCCAGCCAATACCTCGCATTGCATCAGATCCAGATTGGACTTCATATATTTTTCCTAATTTACTTCTAGAATTTGCCCGTTGTCTGGAGCTATAGCATCAAATCCATACTTTTCTTTGATTTCATTGGCAAACATAGTACATGACATATCGTCCCCATGAACTGTAAGAACTTTGGGATTGCCTTTGATTTTGCCAACTATTTCAAACAGTTCGCTTCTGCTACTGTGCCCTGAGAATTCGAAATGTTTTACTTCAGCGAGACTATTTTTTGTTCTTCCATTATATGATACAAGTCTTTTTTCAAGTAGAAGTCGACCTGGAGTACCTTTACCTTGGTACGAAACTAAAGCTATACCATTATTAGGACTTTTTGCGATTTCCTGTAAATAGAACAGCGCTGTTCCACCTACCAGCATTCCTGCAGGAGAGATTATAACTCCAGGTTCTTTTATCAACAGTTTTCGCCTATGCCATCCCTGCACCCATTCAATCTCTGACAGGATTTTTTTGAACGTTTCTGGATCCCTTAGAAATGATGGATTTCTTAACATTATTTCATTTGCTTTCAATGCCATCCCGTCCATAGCCACTTTGTATTTGAAATTACCGGCCTTCAAAACAGATGCAATCTCTTGTGCTCTTTCAACGGAAAACGCGGGTATGAAAAGGATTCCTCCTCTTTCAACAACGTCATGAGCAAACTCTACCAGAGCTTTATCAGATTGGTCTCGTGGTGTCTGTTCTGTTTGAGAATACGTACTTTCAACTATTAAGACATCAACTTCGGGCAAATCCAAGTCCGCCGATCTCAGTAATTTTGACCCCCTGCTGTTTATATCACCCGTATAAAAAATTCGCTTGCCCTCACTTTCAACAATTATCGACGAGCCTCCTATGATATGCCCGGATTCGTGCAAGGTAATTTCCATGTCATTTATTAAGTGCTTTTCCTTATATTCCAGGGTTTTTGAATGATTCATCATATTATTCACCCCTGCGTAATCAAAAGGCAGATAATCGCCGGAGATTTTGATCATATCCTCGATAAGTAAATTGGAAAGTTCAAAGGTTGGATTTGTTCCTAAGACGGAGATGTTGGCATTGGATAAAAAAAGTGATGGAATAAATCCAGAATGATCCAAATGAGCGTGGGTAAGAACAACAGTACTGATATCTTTTGGTCTAATGTGAATTGGAAATAATGGCTCTTTCTTTAACAACACTCCATAGTCTAGCAAGATATTGGAACCATCTGATGTTACCATAAATCCTGAACGTCCTACTTCTTTACCGGAACCTAAAACCGTTATTTTCATATAATAATAACCTGTTTAAGCATACATGTTTTAAGTCTTTCATTTTTCTTTGTGGGATATTTTAACAAAATTAGAACGACAGGATAAAATTAGAGTTACGCTTATCTTAACAGTTGTCAAGAATTGTCATTACAGGAAATCCAGGAGTTGGAAAACGTACACTCAGTAGTATGCTTTCAAAAAGATTAGGATTTAAAATTATCAATTTAAATGAATTTGTGATAAAAAATAGGCTTGTATTCACAGATAAGACATTAGACGTCTATGATGTCCACCTAAAAAAGGCAACACTAATGCTTAGAAGGGAAATAAAGCAATATCAGGACGTAATTATTACGGGACACCTTGCTCCTTATTTGTTAATGCCCGATCAGGTTGATTTGGTCGTAGTTTTACGGCGTTCACCCGAAAATCTTTTACAAACTTTTAAGAAAAGAAATTATGATTTGAGGAAAATAAGGGAAAACATAACAAGCGAAATTCTAGGTATAACTTTGTATGATAGTATGAAAAAATTTGGTAAAGAAATGATAATCGAGTTTGATACTACTACAACACCCAGTAAAGAGATAATCAAACATTTAATCGAGGCTTTGAGTGATGAATCAAAAAGAAAAACAGAAAATATCGATTGGATGCCTACCTTAAAAGACAGACAGGAAATATTGAAATTAGTATCATATTAAATCCAGCAAAAAGTGTGATTGCAATATTTAATACATGGCTTTATGACGCCAAATTCTAACAGGATTTAAATAATAAGTAATGATGAGAAAAATATCATGCGGTTTTTGTGATGAGTAGAATAAGAATTGGTGTTGATGTTGGAGGTACCTTTACAAAATCAGTAGCAATAGATATGAATACTGGTCGGATAGTAGGAAAAGTTACGGTTCCCACATCACATTTCTCAGACGAGGGTGTATCAACGGGTATTGTAGAATCCTTGATCAAACTCATAAACAAAGAGAGCATTAACAAATCAAACATTGAATTGATTTCTCATAGTACAACACAGGCTGTTAATGCATTATTGGAAGGAGACACTGCAAAGGTCGGAATAATTGGTATGGGAGTAGGTTTGGAAAAAAATGATATTGTTAAAAGAACAAATTTAGGCGACATTAAACTCGGACCTAATAAATATTTAAAAAGTTGCTACAAATTCCTGGATACTTCAAAGTTCTTGGATAGTCAAGAAATCACTCAAATAATTAAAGAATTGAAGGAGGAAGGCGCAAGAGTCCTTATAGTTAGCGAGGCTTATGGCGTCGATGATCCAAGTAATGAATTATATGTCATGCAAAAATCAGATTTACCAGCAACTGCAGGACACGAACTGACAGGAATATATGGTCTTGAAATAAGGACCCTGACCGCTGCGATAAATGCGAGTATATTACCAAAAGCTATTGGTACTGCAAAATATGTAGAAAAGGCTGTCCGTGAGCAAAAAATCTCTGCACCAATTACAATAATGAAGGGAGATGGAGGTTTAACTGATATGAATACTTTTAAAACTAAACCAATTTTGACTGTTTTATCCGGACCTGCGGCAAGCGTTGCAGGAGCATTACTACATTTAAGAATACTCAATGGAATTTTCATTGAAGTTGGGGGTACTTCAACAAACATTTGTGTCATAAAAAATGGTAAACCTGAAGTTAAATACGTCACAATCATGGACCATCCGACATGTATAAAGTCCCTGGATGTGAGAGTAGTCGGAATTGCTGGGGGTTCTCTTGTGAGATGGTCAGGTAAAAAGATAACCGATGTTGGACCTAGATCGGCGCATATCTCCGGCTTGAAATATTCATGTTTTGCTGAACCTCAAGATTTAGAAGGAGGACAAATAGTAACATTTATGCCCAAAGAGGGAGATCCGATTGATTATATAGGAATTGAAGTTGGGGCTGGAAAGAGATTTGCGATAACCACTACTTGTGCAGCCAATGCATTAGGACTTATCCCGGATAATGATTATGCAAAAGGTAACAGACAATCTGCACAATTAGCGTTATCAATTTTAGGACAGAGATTAGGTATGAACATGGAAGATGTAGCAGACAAAATTCTTGATTTATCAACCAGAAAGATATTGCAGACAATTAGAAATTTACTAAAGGAATATAAAATAAAAGATGAAAAATTTGTCCTAATTGGCGGTGGAGGAGGCGCTTCGGTTCTTGTACCATTGATTGCAGACAAATTAAATGCTCAATATAGAATTGCTGACAACTCAGAAGTTATCTCATCTATTGGTGTTTGTACAGCATCTATACGAGAGGAAAGGGAAAAATTAATAGATAATCCTAGTCCTCACGACATATCAGTTTTTATTCAGGAAGTTGAAAAAATCGCTATTTCAAAAGGAGCACTTCCTGAATCAATTTCTACTCAATCTGAATATATTAGCGAAAAGTCTCTCTTACGCGTTACTGTTTACGGCAATATGAAGTTAGATGTTGGAGGAAGTGATACAAAAGAAATTGATGATGAGGAAGCAAAAGTACTGGCTTGCGAGTTATTTGGTATCAACGAAGGAGTACATAGAATTTTTGATATGAAGGATTATTACATATTTGCTTGTGAAATCCATAAAAAGAAATTATTTTTAAAATCAAAAAAGCAACCTGTTTTAGTTCTTGATAAATACGGTCATGTAAGGGTGTCAATTGAGAATGCAGAAGTATATAGTGGTGATCCCAAAGAAATGAAATTTAAGATTCAAACGTTAATTAAAGAACGCGGTCTCTCCAAAGATGAACTTGCTCCACAGATTCATATCGTTGATGGAAAAAGGTTATTGGATTTTTCCAGCTTGTCGTCTACGACGCATGTCCTAAAAGCAGTAACTGAAGAGCTTGATAGAACTATCAACAATCAAGTTACAATTATTATAAAAGTTTGAAGCTGTTTTCGAATTTAATTACTTTCAATCAATGACTTGAAAGATAATCTGATATAACACCACTTAAATCAACTTTGGCAAACTCATTTGGAATTGAATTTGTAGATATTAGTTCATTGATACCAGCTTTGAGTAATTTTTCCTTCGCATCATCGAGTAGGAGCGCGTGAGTACACAAGACATACACATTAGCAATATTATTTTTTTGCAATATTTCAGTAGCCTTTACTATACTACTACCGGTACTTATCATATCGTCTACAATGAGGGCGTCTCTTTTATTCAAAGATTGTTGATCATCAATTGAGATTGATATATCGCCGGTGATTCTATCTCGTGTCTTGATTAGAGACAGCATATCTGTATTGATTATCTCTGCAAATTTCTTGGCTCTTTGTATTCCCCCTTCATCAGGTGAAATGACTATAGGGTCGTTTAGTCTGAAATTTTTTTTAGCAAAATTTGCTAGAGATGGGATGGCGGTGAGATCTATTGTTTCATAAGAGTAATTAACTGCACTTGGATTGTGGCTGTCAATAGTTATCACTTTTGTAGTTCCTAATGTTGCTAGAATTTCCCCGACTAAATTATTAGTTACTATCTCTCCTTCGACAAATACCTTATCCTGTCTTGTGTATGCTAAATATGGACTCACTACACAAATATCACTGGCACCGTCTTGTTTGCATTTATAGATAATCATGAACAATTGCATTAGATGTCTGTCAGTTGGAGGATACGTAGAATTTATGATTATGCAGTTGTTTCCGGCTACATTTTCTAGCCTAATTTTGCTTTCTCCATCAGCAAATAAGCGCAATTGCGCGTTCTTGTACTCTACATCCAAGTCTAATGAGATCTTTTTTGCAAGGGAAGAATTTCGATCATCCGAAACTATTACAGTATTATTTTTTTGCAATGTAAGAATATGAAAATATTTTCAACGACTATTTAAAAGTGTTAAAAGTGTTAAATCAAGTATACCGATTTGTTATACCGCATACGGAACGTAAAAGGTTTTCATATCTTCTGCTAAATCTACATTAGCATGGATGTCTCTAGCTTCATCTAAAAGAATTGCCGGATCATTGTATCTTGAACTAAAATGTGTGAGAATAAGCTTGATGCAATTTGACTCTTTGGCGAGTAGAGCAGCCTCAGCAGATGTAGAATGGAATGTCTCGATTGCCTTTTGTTGGTAATCGTGAGCATAAGTTGACTCGAAAATTAGGATATCGCATGAATCAAAAAAATTTCTTAGTTTGAAAGACGGACGTGTGTCCCCCGATATTCCTATTTTGCGGCCTTTTCTTTTGGGTCCAACTACTTCGTCTGATTTTACTAATTTACCATTTACAATGACATCTTCACCATTTTGCAACTTGTGATATAACTCTCCTTTAGGAATGCCCAGTTTCGTTGCTTTATCTATATTGAATATACCGGGCCTTTGATGCTCTTTAATACAATAAGAAAAAGCTGGTACTGAATGTTCAGCTCTACAACAGCTGATTTGGTAATCATTTTCATTTGCAATAATACCTTCGCCCTCTATCGTGTGAATATCAATTTGGAATGAAAGTTCAATATTTATAATGTTAAAATTTTGGTTGATGAATTCTTTCAATCTTGATTCGCCATATACATCAATTTTTTTTGTGCGTCCCAGAAGAGACATTGTTTGAAAAAATCCTAAGAGCCCTAAACAATGATCAATATGTAAATGTGTTATGAATACTTTCATTTTCTTATTAACTCCAAGTTTGGCTTGAAGGAAATTTTTTTGCATTCCTTCACCGACATCAAATATTAGCAGCTCGCCAGCTCTTTTGAGGACAATTGAAGATAAGCTTCTCTTTTGAGTTGGAATAGCTGCTGAAGTTCCAAGAAAAACAATCTTCATGTCGACCATAAATAATATATCATTAATTAATTTGGTAAATTATAAGCATTGTTTGGACAGTAACGTGAAATGAATTTTTGGATCGCAGTAATTTAATGTGTTATGATTTTCACAAATAAATAAAATTACTCTGAGAAACTGAGCATCAAAGGATAAATGGTATAGTAAGCATTAATAAATGAAAAGTGGTCATCTTGTTGATTAGCTTATTATTTTGAAAAAATCTTTTAGTAGCACTTTTTGGTTTTGAGACAGCACATCGTATGATTCGATAAACTCTCTTTCTGTGCTTATCTGTTCTTTCAATACGGAACGAAATTTATCGATGGTTATCGGAGTTATGTTATCAATCTCACCGGTGGTGTAAGCGTAAATATATGCACTAATAATTTTTATTACAAAAGATGGTATTGTTTTTAATAGTAGTAAAATACTTTTTTTCATAATATCATTACCAGATGAGCTGTTATTCATAGAATCGAAATAGGATTCAAGGACTTTCATTCTAATATTTCCCAATTCCTCAATTGATGATGCAACCAAAATTCCGGTTTCTGTTAATTCATAGAAGGGAACTCCCTCTAATTGTAGTGCCTTGGGACCTCGTCTTAATGGCAGACGGCCTCCCTCCTTGACTACTCCTGATGGTATCAAAACTTCATCGAGATCTTTGAATATTCCAGAGTAGATATTTTGCCATAATATACCGTTATTTTTTGCTATTGCATGGGCAATTGATGTTCTTGTTCTAAGCTCTGGATTTTTTTCTAAAACTAGGTGCGTAATAATACCTCTCTGCCTTTTGGCTTCACCTGTAAATTTATTTTTCTTTGTTTTAAAAGTGTCAAATATAGCAATGCGAGCTGTTCTCTGCTTCAAAAAGCGCTTTCACCATCTATTGTCAGCATATTTTCCAATTACCTAATCAGTGTTTTATATTCTAATTGCATGATTTTTGATTTTTGATTATTTTTTTAATTTGTGTAGTAATTAGCAAAATATCCGAATTCTATGATTTTTGATTATTTTTATTGTGTATGTAACAAGTTTCGAATTCTCATTATTTTAGGCGTGAAAATAGCGGAATATCCTGAACGCAACATTTCAAGTCTGTCCAGAAATTTAGATTCAAATTTTTAAAATTCTAATTATGTAAATTTTCTTAATATTTCTATCCTTCTTATGATCATATGGTTTCAGAAACCAATTGAGCTAAATGAAATCGATAATTGTGTGCTGATCTTTTATGTTTTGTTTAAAAAGTAAATTTAGTTCTGTTTGTAATGTGTTAATCCTGCTTGTCAGATATTCGTTTATCTTAAATTCTGAACAGATGTTCAATGCAGTCTGTACATATTTTTCAACGGAACCCCGTGTGACAGTTTGTAACAATACATTGTGACATTCCAGACATCGGCCTGCAAGTGGCATTCGTCTGTATTTTTGTCCACATTTGGTACACCTAAATGATTGTGATGAATAAGCCCTTAAATTTCCCATTATATCCGGTAAAATATGGGTCGTTAATACCATGGACATTACTTCATCCGCGTCAACTGCATTGATTAGCTTGGCTGTGCTTATCTGCATCTGTAGTTTTTCTTCCATAGTGCTCAGGGTTGAATACAAACTGTGTGATTCATCTAGCATAATATTGTCCGTAGTATGAGTGAATTTATAATCAAAGAATTGATTTGGATGACCTAACCTTTTTTTGACAAGATCAATGTTGTCAAATAGAGTGGTTTTTTCCATATTCCAAGAAGATGTATAGAAATCCAATGGGTATCTTTCATCGACATCTATGTTATGTGCCTGCCTTTGAACTTCATGTGGAAATACTAGAGGTTGAATAAGTAAAGGTGCGTCCATTAGGCCACCAATTCTATCTGGCAAATATTCCTTTGAAAAGTTTAGAAAAATATCCATTAGTAACATTATAGAATCTGCGTCACCATCACAGTCTCTTCGTTTGGCAGAATGCCAGATTGGTGAACCTAGGCATACTTGGGAATTGACGAATCCAATTACCCTTCCGATTATACCTACCGATGTGTGCGGTGCTAAACCAATAATAAAGTGTCCAATCAAGTCGTCAATTGAACCTATTTTATAAAACGCATCAAGTCCATAGAATCTAATGAGTTCTTCATCTACGAACTGTGCAATTTTTACCAGGTGTTCAGCAGCGTGAATTGGGATTATTACATCCTGTATGAATAATTCTAGCAGTTGATCAGTTGACTCCAAGTTATTTCCTACGTGGTCTCTATGATATCCCAGATCTCTTAATTTTGTAATATCTGTCTTAATCCATTTGGGCTTAAAATGAGTTAGAGGTTCGTTTGTAGCATCAAAGCGTATAGTTCCATCCTTAAAAGTATACAAATTGTGCTTTTGCCTTAAGATACCTTTCTCTATAGGCTCTGCACATCGATTTTTGCCCATCAGGGATTTGACACCTTTAAGTGGCTCTACTGGTTGTATTTCCAGATGTCTTTTGGCTTTTTCAACCGCTGCTTTGAGAGGATAATTGGTAGGCGAGTGTGTTTTTAGACGATTCCCGCAAACAGGACAATGTCCACTTGACTCCTCATCATTAACTTCATACCTACAGGTTGAGCACATTATTCGAATAGGGGTGTTAGAGAGACAGTCTTGACAAGAAACAGATAGCGATGGTGATTTACAGTTGCTGCAAAATCTGTTAGCAATTTCAATATATAGTGGTCTTTGCATCGCTTTCAAAATGTCCCTGGTTGGTCCGCCGTTTGTCCCAATCGGGAATAAGACATGAACAGGAGGTTTCATTTTCCTTTCTGCAGCCTTTTCCGGGCGCCCAACACGAACCGCGATTGAAGAAGAGAATTTTTCTTTTATACTAACATTTAGTAATTGGGAGATGACATCCAAAATATGTGTCTTGGTATAGTTTGGATCAGTGTCCAAGACAAAGCTTGATTCCAAGAGTTTGTTGATTTTTGATCCATAATCGATACACTTTGTTATCAATTCCCTGAGTATGTAGAGTTGATCAGGATCGTCTATCATTATTCTGCTGCCCTCAAGAGAAAGCGAATGAATTATACCAAGTTTTTCAAGAGTTTTTTTTACTTCTGAATCATAAAGTAAAGAAGCTCTCTCATTTGTATTTTTTATCGACTCTCCACTTTCTATCAATTTCGTTATTAGATGGTTGAATTCATCTAGAGTTAACGCAGTCCAGTAAAAAACGTATTTAGGATAAAGAGGTATTTCGAAAAATTGACTAATCTTAAATGCTTCAATAATGGATGGTTTCTTTTCTAATGGATGTTGAACTAATTCGGTTAACCTTTCCCTGTCAAAGATTTTAAGATATGCAGGGTCCTTGCTGGCAAGCTTACTTTCTAATTCTAAAGCCCAAATCTCTTCAACGTATGATGAAGGAAGAAGCTGGGTATTGTTTTCAAGAAAATCGCCGTAGCTTATTAGAATATCGCCTAGGTAAAGAATTTTTGTAACCTTATTTGCTATGGATTTTGCTTGACTTAATGTTTCTATTTTCATAACGCTTTCATCATTGAGTTTTACTATTGGTGGCTCGATACTGTCTACTAGCGCAATAGTGGAGGCCTTTCCTGGTGCGTCAATTTTTATTTGTGTGCCTACAACAATTGCGTAGTTTAATAATATTGGAATGGTTGGATGTATTCCGATTGTGGCAAATCCAGTATTGCAGCATCGGCCATACCGTAATCTAAAACCGCCGATTTTTTTCTGCATTGAAAGAACAGGTCTTCCAGTGATGACTTCAGTCATCCTGTGGGATACAGTATCATCCTCTGGAGTTTGAATTGCTCCTTCAAGAGTTTTGAGCCACTCCCATCCTTCCAGTTTGAGGATCTCCACAATCTTCAATAACTTTCTGCTTCTACCTATCAAACCATCATTCATTACCCTTAGCGCACCTCCACGAACTCTGTTGGTAGAAACTCTTTGAAGATTCCGATGACCCACGACCTCTACAGGATCCGTGTCAACGCCATCAATTTCTACGGGAAGAGAACTTACGCAATGGATGACATCCTTGTCTGAAACCTTAAACTGAAAATTTCCTACTTCTCTTTCATAAATCCTTAATTCTTCAACGTATCTACTAATTTCATCGTCAAATGAATTTGCTATGTACTTGTCCAATCCTACAATTCTTCTTACGTGATCAGCTATCAGCATAGTTACGGCAGCTTCGGTTCCACCTGCGGATCTTATTGGACCAGCAAAAGAGACTGATAAATATTCAGATTTATTGGCATTTGTTTTTATTTTAACATCGTAGATTCCTTGTAGAGGGGCTACAGTGACACCTTCAGTTACAACGGATAGTCCGACTCTTACCGCATTGCTTAGTCTTTCTTCAATAGTGGTTCCCCCGTATTTTCCAAGTACAATTTCCTCGGCTATCTTTAGTGCAGTTAGTTCTTTTCCCAGTTCTGGCAGCAGTATTCTTAATCTACTGGAAATATCAAGCTCGTGTATCTTTGCTATCCTGTCTGGCAAGTCATAACCTATCTGCGATTCAACTTTATCAGAAATGTCGAGGCCCTTTTTTTTAGCTTCTTGGGCTACAGAAACGGCGTCTTCAATATATTTTGAAATTTTTTGGTGATATTTTATATAATATGACGGAATTTGAGAATCCTTGTTTTCTTTAGTATAATTTGTCAATTTCTTAATGCTTTGATGATGTTAACAAATTCTGACTCCCAGTCTTTTTCTCTTTCAATCATAGTACCAATAACTATGATGTCTGCTCCCGCATCAGATATTTTTTTTGCGGTTTCCGCAGAATTAATCCCACCACCAACTATCAATATTCCTTTATAGAATTTTTTTACGGTGCTTACCATTTCTGGTGGAATATTTTGTGATGCGCCCGATCCAGCCTCAAGATATAGAAATCGCATGCCCATATACAGAGCAGCTAGGGCGTACATTACTGCAATATTTGATTTGTTAAATGGGATGGACTTGGCTTGACCTATGAACCAGGCAGTTGACCCATCTCCTATAATGAGATAGCCGGTCGGAATGGCTTCTATATCATACTTATTTACAACTAAGGCTCCTTGCGCTTGGGCGCCTGTGATATAATATGGATTTTCGGAGTTTAGTAACGAGCTAAATAAAATTGCATCCGCCGCTGGTGATATTCCTGTGATATTTCCTGGAAATAAAATAACAGGAATCTTGACATTCTTCTTTAATTCCGTCACAAAACTAGACAATTCAATTTGATCTGAAATTGATGAGCCACCAACTAAAATTGCTGAAGCTCCTAGCTGTTCTAATTTTTTAGCCAGCTCTATTGTCTTAAAGGAGTTTTCAGAGTCTATAAGTGGAAAACATAATGTCTTTTGTTTCTTGATTTCATTCAAAATGTATTGTTCTGTGCTTTGTATTTCCATCATTTCTCAAACTAATTACTCGTATAATAATAATCTCATCAGTCAATGTAGACAAGTCTATACTCAACGGATACAACTCGACTAATACAGTAAAACAAATTAGTTAGAGTACTATACAAATTTGTATAGCATATGGAAAACAACAATCTTAATTATACTTCAATTTTCAATCATTTTATTGAAAATTCTATATTTACAAAGAAACAAACATCAATTATTTACAATAAAGCACTGCATGAAAAACGTGCCGGAAACATCTCCGCAGGTGCGTATTATCGACAATTAGGTCAGTGTAGAAACAAGGTAAAAAGGGCTGTTTACACATTATTGCTATTGCGACTGCTTAATGTGGTCGATGTGGAGACCTTTGCGATACTGAATCAGTTGAACGATCAATTGAATGTGATATTAAATAAACCTGGTGACGAAATCGATAATTCTACATTCAATAATGTGATATCCTTAATGGATAATGTAATAAGAAAACTAGTTTTAGTATAGAAAAAATTTAATAAATGTCCATGTTTAATCACATGATATCACATGAATATATTCGGCTTTAATTTGGATTATTCATTATCCGATACTTTGATTTCAATGATATTTTTCGTATTATCCTTTTTCACCTTTTTGTATATTGGTTATTTCAGAGATATCAAAGGCCGAGATGAACGAGATTACAAGATAAAAGATATGTTGATAGAGGGATATTTACACAAGTTCGATGAATATAACGAGATTATTTCCGACCTACGAAGTAAATTGGATATGATTGATCAGAAAATCAATTCTGAAAAAGACATAATTAAGGAAAATGAACTTGCGGCAACTATTAAGCTTAGTGATATGGCCAAGTATAGGTCACATAAAGCGATATCACACAATAGCGGGCCTGTGATTAAGAATTTAAATGTCACAGGAGAGGATATAGCACTTGAAGAGGAAGATACCTTGCGGGCGAATACAGTGGATTCGATTCTAAGGATGTTGGAAGTACCATTAACTTCCAGAGAGATTCAAAGAAAAATTAACAAATCGCGTGAACATACTTCCAGATTGCTCAAAAAGCTGTATTCGGAAAATATTGTCATGAGAGATGAGAGTGTCAGGCCTTACAAATATAAAATCACAGATGAAGGTCGTAGACTGTTGGAACAGACAACAATTTCGGATGGTTAGATTTTTCTAAATATTCGCCAATGTTATTTTGGCTTTCTTTAACAACGGCATAAATCCATTGTTTGCCGTTTTTTGATCTCGTAAGCTGTTTTTTCAGATAAAATCGTGACAAGTAGATAGAGGCGACACTTAGTTGGATAGAATCATAGTACATATCCTTGTAAATTTTTGCTAGATCAGAAGAGGTAAAGGTGTGATATCTAAAGTTCTCGGCAATTAAATTCCATAATTTTGAGGCTAATTTTGTCTCGCCTTCTCTATGCTCTGAACTGGTATTGATAGAATTTTTTTCAAACAATTGCACAAATTGAATTAGATTCATTATCTTTTCTTTTGATAAAGTCCCTTGGAGAGTCAAATTGTATTTTTCCCCATTTTCATCCTCCAGTTCGATTCTAATCTTTTTTCTTGAGACGGACAGAATGGGACTTGAAATCACATCACACTTAACAATTAAAGTGATTAACAAGCTAACAAAGAGCTCAGCTTTTGTTAACTAATTATCACGCAGTATTCGAGCATCATTGATGCAATTGTAGTTATCAATTTTGCGATAACCTTTATCAAATATTTTCCAGTAGAAATAAAGGGGTCATATTGCTGTCTTTACATTGTAGATATCTGTTAATCAGTCTGCACTAGAAATAAAGGGGTCATATCAAGGACTTTTTTCTACTTTTGTATTAACAAACATTAACAGTAGTTAAAGTAGTTACTCCACCCCTACATTTCTCATTGAAATTCGATCTGTGTCTCAACTGATTATAGAAATGATGAGAATTAACAAACAAATAAAAGAAAATTGATTTAGGAGTTTTTATTTTATATACGTACCACTTACTAAATGAGTTTATTGTATTGAGATACAGGAGAAAAAGGGGGGTGCCGGAGGCGTCTGTAATTGGATGATGATGATATATTAGACACTATATTCGATAGCGCAATTAAGAATAAGAATATTATAAAAAACAGGCAAGTCCTGACTATAGACTATGTTCCTGATAAGCTATTATTCCGAACTAAAGAAAGCACAGCAATCGCACAATCCCTGTCTGTCATACTAAAAAAAGGGCGTCCGTCTAATTTGTTGATTTTTGGAAAACCTGGAACAGGAAAGACAGCTGTAGTAAAAAACGTCATTGACCACCTTTATAACAAGACAAAACAACTTGACATTAATCTCCAGGTGCCATTTATTAACGCAAAGAATTCAAACACACCATACAAGATACTATATGAAATCGCTGAATTACTTGGCATAAATAAAGAAGAAAAAAAAATGCAAGTTTTTTTTACGGGTCTATCTATGAGCGAAGCCACGGACAGAATACTTGACTTCATAAAACGCAAGTCAATCAAGGTTGTGCTTGTCATAGATGAAATAGATTCACTTGTCAATAAAAAAGGCGACGATATTTTGTACAACTTTACAAGAGCTAATGAAAGAATTTCTTCAGAACAATTCATTAGCTTGATTGGTATTTCGAATAGCTTAACTTTTAAGGATAAACTAGACCCAAGAGTCAAGAGTAGTTTAAGCGAAGAAGAATTGGTTTTCAACCCATACACAATAGAACAATTAAAACAAATTTTAATTGACAGATGCGAACTTGCATTCTATGACAACGTCATTCCTAGTGGCGTTATCAATCTATGTGCTGCAATCGCCGGTAGAGAAACAGGCGATGCTCGAAAGGCCATTGACCTTTTGAGAGTTGCTGCTGAAATTGCAGAAAGATCAATGACAATGAAAATTTCAGAAGATCACATAAGACACGCGCAAAAGAAAATTGACAGCGACACCAACTTTGAGATATTGAGCAACTCAACTCTCCATACCAAATTGGTAATTCTTTCTACAATAAGATCTAAAAATGCAAGTACTGGAGAAATTTATTCAATCTATCAACACTTTTGCTCAAGACTTCAACAGGAGCCGCTAACTCAGAGAAGGATGACACAAATTGTTGGAGAGTTGGATCAACTAGGATTGATAACGGCCAATATAGTGAACCAGGGCCGGTACGGCAGGACTCAAAGAATAAAACTGCATATCCCCATTTCGTCTGTAAAGGAAGCTATTAGAAGTGATCCAATTCTGTCGCCTCTAATTCATGACATTAATAATTGAAATCTTTTTTAAGAGATTGAAGGGTTGCCAGATTGACTAATATACAAATTCCAGGAGTCGGCATGATACCCATTGTTTGTTGAAATTTTGTCTGTTTTTGCCATGCTCCAGAGTTTACCATAAGCGTTCCCTTGTATCTCCCAACTTCGGTGATATGTACATGCCCGGCATGGAATATGTCAGGAACGTCATCTATCACCATCATGTCCTCGGACTCTGGAGCAATTGGAGTTCGGTTACCATATATTGGCGACAAATGTCTAGATTTCAATAAAATTTTCATTGCTTCCACAGGCTTCGAATAACTCAATCCCGGCACTGTAGCAATCACATCATCCAAACTCTGGCCATGGAACATCAATAACTTGACTTTGTTTAATTCAACATATGAGGGATTACCTAAAATACTAAAGTTTTCCAAGGGTTGAAAATCACGCAAGCTTGTCAATGCAGTCTGCGGTAAGGCTCTTCTTCCAGGATCATGATTACCGGGTATCAAAAACACATGCATCCTTTTGGGAATTTTTTGGAGTAAAGCCGCCGCATACGACATTTGTTTGTTAATATTTATGTCGATCAGTTCTCTATCCTGATTAGGATAAATTCCTATTCCATCAACTATATCTCCTGCTATACAAACAAATTTGATTTTTCTTACTATTTCATCGTCATCTGAAGATAGCCAATTTACAAAGTCATTGAATTCACTTTCCATGAAATATTTGCTACCTACATGTAAATCTGAAATAAGGGCTACGTACGACTCTGTTCCAGATTTTGAGGCAACATGTTCTGGAATGTCGGGAAAAATAATATCTTTAATTACAAAATCAGTTGAATTTCTTTTACCAAGTGAAATTTCCAACATCAGCATTTGATCCAGCACAAGCGTTGATGATTCATTGATTAGCTCCTTAGTTTTACATATCATGGGAATACTGCCAGTAGTATCATCAATGATCAGCTCTACATCATTTTTTCTATTTCTCTTTGACATAATCAATCCTGCCACGAATGCAGAATCAAATGTTCTTCCTCTTTCATTCTCGCTCTCTGAAGAAGTGTACCTGGATTTATTCCTAAGATCCTTAATTTGTTTTATTTTTCTTATTTGCCTGCTTTCTGAACGTATGGATAGTATTTTCAAAGTTTTTCTGTATCGACTATCAAATAATTTAAAAAAATCCTTGTCGTCCTGTGCGTTTATCTTATACGTAGGGTCAAAAATGATCTTGTAATTTTCGGCATTACTTTCTGAGTTAGTGTTAGCTATGACCGGTTCGTCAATATGATCATTATTATCATTATCACCAGAAATTGCACTTTTTATATCATCGATTAATATTGGTGACTTTTTTTTGAATTTATTTTTAGCATCAACTATGGTCTTGATTATTTTTTCAACATCACAATCAAGAGATTTTAGAAAGGCGAAAGCATCAGGATGAACTTGATATCCCTTATTTATCGCATAAATCAATGCAATAGAAACCGAATCCAAGTTCTGTTATTGAACAGAACAATCATAAACGCTAAAAAGGTTTTGTTTTATTCAATACATTATTAAAAAGTAAACATTGTGATTGGTATACATGTACAAGTACAACTTTAGGAAAAGACTGCTTTATCTTGGACTTGGTATTGTTGCATTTTTAGTCTTTTTTATTATTGGAACCTCAGTCAATTTAGACGAATCTACTTCAACCCTTCTAAAGGAGCAATTTCAAAACAAAATCAAAAATATTGACAGTGTGGGTATATTCTTCAATAACTTTCTAATTTCAATTCTAATGTTTCTCCCTGGTATCGGAATTGCATTTGGTCTCTTTTCAGGATTCAGTACGGGCAATATTTTTATGATCTTAACACGAGATTTACCAATTCAGATACCACCACTACTTGTATTTTTAACAATATTTGGAATTATGGAGCTTGTATCTTACGGCATAGCCGTATCTAGAAGTTATCTGCTCTTAATTCGTATTTTAAAGAGAAGTAATATTAAAGAAAGTCTTATTCATACTGGAATTGAAATAGGAATAGTAGCTATAATTTTGTTATTTAGTGCCATTATTGAATGGGATTTAATAGTACAATCTGGAGGTATAAATTTTTTAGAATAGCAAAAAAACGTACGTCAAGCAAACCAATACTTCTCATTCAAATTCCAAATACGTTTTGCGACTAACCTGATCAATAACCATTACCGACAGTGGACTAAAGTTCATATTTTCTAATTCATTCAATCTACCTCTAAATACACGCTCTTCTTCCGTACTCAAAAATTCAAACACCCAAACTTTCAGAGTTGATGTATCTATTCCCTCGTTTTTTAAATATGAGGCTATTTCTGATTGCATGAAGTTTTTTTCTGCATTATTGTTCCACGGTCTAGGTACCAGGATCACACTCTTTTTATCCTGTATAGCTTCGACCAGCTCTCTCTTCTTATCCTCAATATCCTCGGTAACATGGAAACTAATTACTCTAGTCTTGTCCAGCGGAATTTTTGCCTTTGAAGCAGCAACTTGAATGGAACTTATTCCAGGCATTAATTCGACATTATCCTTACCAAAAATTTCCAACAATCTATCAACAACTTCAGATTCTGAAAAATTTACATCACCAGTGAAAGGAATGGTACAAGTTTCATCTTTTCCCATTTTTTTATACACCTCATTATAAGTTTGATCCTGATCTTTCATGGTTACTTCATAGACCTGATGGAAATTAGGAATGATCAAATCTCTCACAATAGAGAGCGTGTATTTATATCCGATCAAATATTTGGATTTTCTTATTACATTTTTTGCTATATCTGTCAAGTATTCCGATGACCCTGGGCCCACTCCGACAAGAAATAATTTCTTCCCAATGATTCTATTTTCCATCAAAACAATCAGTAGTAATGATATTATCTGTATATTTTATTTCCTTTCTTTAGCAAAAGGATCAATTTTAGTTAAAACCCAAAGAACGACGAAAACAAAAGTAAATACAAACTCTTATGACATTTTGTATAAATCTATTATTGGATTCCAATCCACATGTTGAAACTGTAAGGGATCTTTTGCGGGATATTTCACCCAACCCTTTACAATTGCAAAGCTGTAATTTTTCTGTTTTTCCTCAAAGTTCGCTTTGACTTTAAGCTCACTACCCCATCTTTTTTCAAGAAAATACATATCTGAAATTTGAGCAAATGCAAATACAATATTTTGATCGCTTTTTTCAATATCATTCCTTAATTCAGTAATGCCATATCCTTCTAAAGGCAAAAATACATCCTTATTCTCTTCAAATCGTAATAGCTGACGTTGTGAATGCACTTCATGAATTCTATATGACATATTGGTCTTGGTTATAAAAATCAGATTTCTCTCCGTTACAACAAACATTCCTTCTCTTTTCCTCTTCATAAAACCATCCTCTCCTCCCCAAATCCACATTAAGTGCGCTTTTATCTGCTCATTCCATTCTAACAACATTTCATTTCTTATCCATCATGGATTTATTTTTTTCATCCCAGAATTCAAACGAACATTATATCCGCCGATGTTGGCAGTAGAAGGCCTATGGCTTTAGCTTCCCATACAACAATTAATTAAAATATTATTTATAGCACACATACAAGCCTTTTAATACAAACAGTATCAAATTACAAATTTAGATGATAGAGCAAAAAAGCTCAACAACAATATCGGATGAAGAGAACAAGACTCTAGAAATTAATCTCCAAGGCAAAATTCTACATGAAACAAGGAAAAAGGCATTAGAGAATATAGAGGAATTCTGGGCGCAGCAAGCAGACAATTTGATATGGAGTAAAAAATGGGACAAAATTTTAGACTGGCACCCGCCATTTGCAAAATGGTTTACAGGTGGTTTGCTTAATGCTTCAGTAAATTGTCTCGATAAGCACATAGATAATATCAATAAAAATAAAGCAGCAATAATATGGGAAAGCGAAGCTGGGGACGTTCGTACTATTACTTACAATCAACTCTACATCGAAGTAAACAAATTCGCAAATGCTTTGCGCAATTTGGGAGTCAAAAAGGGAGATCGAGTTACGATATACCTCCCAATGGTTCCTGAATTGCCGGTTGCAATGCTAGCATGTAGCAGAATTGGAGCCATCCATATTGTTGTTTTTTCCGGATTTAGCTCCCAAGGATTAACAGATCGCATAAATGATTCAAAATCTAAAGTCATTATTACTGCTGATGAAGGAATAAGACGCGGGAAAGTACTTGAACTAAAAAAAATTGTCGATAGCGCAATTGAATCAACACCCTCAATAGAAAATGTAATTGTTCTTAAAAGAGGAACGAATGAAATCAACTTAAAGGACAAAGACCATCTTTGGCACGAACTTGTAAGAAAAGAAAAATTCTACAGTCAACCTGAACTTGTTGAAAGTACTCACCCGCTCTACATATTGTATACTTCCGGCACCACTGGAAAACCAAAGGGAGTACTGCATAGCACCGGAGGATATCTTACCCATATTTATGCAACAGCAAAATGGGTATTTGATTATAAAAACGAAGACATTTTCTTATGCACCGCAGATATAGGATGGGTCACAGGACATAGCTACATGGTATATGGTCCTCTATTGCATGGAGTCACCAGCATTATTTATGAGGGAACTCCTGACTTTCCCACACCTGATAGATACTGGGCATTGGTCGAAAAACATAGGGCAACAATTCTATACACTACTCCAACAGCATTGCGTATATACATGAAATACGACTTGTCAATCCCTAATAGTTTTGATTTGTCCTCATTACGGCTTTTAGGGACTGTGGGTGAGGCAATAAATCCTGAAGTCTGGTTATGGTACTTCAAAACTATTGGAAAAGAAAAATGCCCAATAGTTGATACATGGTGGCAAACAGAAACAGGTGGAACTATGATAAGCCAATGTCTGGGTATTGATACAATACCTATGAAACCGGGTTCAGCAACTTTTCCAGTACCTGGAATAGATATTGGATTAGTAGACGAAAACGGTATCGATGTGGAACCCAATAGTAAGGGATATTTGGTCATCAAAAAACCCTGGCCGGGGATGTTAATGACTCTATGGAACAATGATGATAAATATGTTAATACATACTGGAACAAATTTCAAGGATTTTATTATTCTGGTGATTTTGCACTTGTAGATCAAGATAACTACATCTGGTTATTGGGAAGATCAGATGATGTACTCAAAATTGCCGGACACCGATTAGGAACTATGGAATTGGAAAGCGCTTTTGTTTCGTTCAAAGCAGTAGCCGAAGCAGCTGTAATCAGTAAACCCGATGAGCAAAAAGGAGAAGCAATAGTCGCATTTCTGGTTCTTAAAACTGGGTACAAAGAGTCTCCAGAATTAAAAGCAGATCTCATTAATCACATTCGAAAGACAGTCGGACCAATAGCTACCCCAAATGAAATTCATTTTACTAATAAACTACCAAAGACTAGAAGCGGAAAAATAATGAGAAGGTTGCTAAAATCCATCAGTACAAATTCTGAAATGATTGGTGACACTAGCACACTTGAGGATGAAGCTTCAATTGAAGAAATAAAACAAGTATATCGAGACTTTCAAGATATGGCCAAATGATAATGATAACTAGCTTGCACTAAATTCCACATCTATATCGAAATTAATTTTATCTTTGAATCGTTTGTAATCTTGTAATATTTGATAAATCCAGATGTTGCTGCGAGAATGTATTTTGAAGGAATTGTATTCTTGTAGGTACATTTAGCGGCATCCAACGTACTACTACATGGTACCGCATTTTGTTTCATGTAAACGATATTACCTGAATTATCGAGCCAAATCAAATCTAAATTGAATTGTATGTTCAACAACCATAGAGAATACAAATCCGATTTGTCATATACAAGAAGAAGTGAAGAGTTAAGCGGGAGCTGTTCAGTTCTAAAAGTCAGCCACCTCTGTCGCTCAGCTGGAGTTTCAGCGATCTCCGTACTTATTGAATGATTATTAATGACTATCGTCCCTCTTGAAAAATCTAAATTCCTATTTTTTACTCCCTCTGGAATAAATGTTAAACCCAAAATTCCCAATGTTATACTAGCAAATATAAGAGGCACAAGTACTGTGATTTTACGAACCACATTAAACCGCTTGAAATATAGTTTCTATCTTTTGAATTTATAGTTACCCTATCTACGCGAAAATGAGAAACTAGAATTTTATATCGGTGTTATAAAATAGCACAGTGTTTAAATAGTTTCGACTTTACTTGTTGTTAAGTGAATTAAATGCCAGTAGCAATACTACCAGATATTAGCGAACAACATTGTATCGGTTGTGCACTATGTGTCGAAATTTGTACCGCTCTTGGTCCAGATGTATTGAGGGTAAAACCAGTTGAGGGATGGAAGAGAGGTAAAGCTTTTGTATTCTATCCTGAAAGATGCATTTCAGACGGTGCATGCATCGGCGTTTGCCCAACTAAAGCAATATTTTGGATGAGACCAATGGACTACACACCAGGTCAGCCTATTCCACTAAAGAAGAATGCTCTGTTCGCAAAAGGTTGGGAAGAAGGTTAAACCATAACCCCAATATTCATTTTTTTAAAAATTTCTAATATCAAAATTTTAACGGAATTCTAATTTAGTTAAGTAGAACCTTCGTGATCATAGAGTTACTCTTAACAGGGCTATAATTCCAATAAGTTCTGCCAGGTGTATGGCTACAAAATATGGCAACAAATCATTAGGATAAAGGGGAGCCATAACTAAGTATGCATATATAGCTATCAAATTATGAAGCATTAACATAACCGTAAAAAACATAAGGCCAATGGTAAATACCGCTTTACTTTTGAAATATATCTCGGCATAAATCACTAACAACGTCAATAAGACGGCAACATTCAGTACACTTATGACAGTACTTATATTCATAAGCAGACTCATGATGAGAATTACAATAATTGCTTTATCTACTTTTTTCCAAATACTGTCCAATTTGATCCCTTAAAAGTAGAAAAAAATAGAATAGAAAAAAAATAAAACAAAGATCATGTAATCTAATCTCATTAATGGGCTTAGATCTCAAACCAATTCTGACTTATACGAACATAAAGTTAGGTGATCTTGCAAATAAAATAATTGCAGTTGATGCTTTCAATACTATTCACCAATTTCTATCTACAATTCGAGGATCTACCGGGGAACTTCTTACTAATTCTCAAGGAGAAGTAACCAGTCACTTGAGCGGCTTATTCTATCGTAATATCAATTTACTTGCAGAAGGTATCAAACTTGTTTATGTCTTTGACGGAGTATCTAGTCCTCTAAAAGTTAATGAAATCCATCGCAGACATCAAATTAAAGAAGTAGCTGCTGAAAAATATGAGAAAGCACTAGTCGAAGGGAAACTGGAAGAAGCCAGAAAATATAGTCAAGCAACATCAGTCCTGACCGACAAAATGATAGACGAATCAAAGAGGTTGCTCTCTTTTTTAGGAATACCCACAATACAAGCTCCGTCAGAAGGAGAAGCAACAGCGTCAAATCTAACCAACTCTGATCTAGTCCATATTTGCGCAAGTCAGGATTATGATTCCATATTATTCGGTGCAAAACGACTGGTAAGAAATGTAACAATAAGTGGTAAAAGAAAAGTTCCCAATAGGAACGCCTACATTGATGTTCCTTTAGAAATGTATTATCTTGAAGATATACTCAAGCAAACTAAATTAAAAATTGAACAAATGGTTGATGTAGGAATTTTAATAGGAACGGATTATAACTTTGGCGGCATATCAGGCGTAGGTCCGAAGACTGCATTGAAATTAATTCAAAAATATTCAAAATTGGAAAACATAGACCAACTTCAAGAACCATTATCTAATATTCCATACGAAGAGATTAGGGAACTATTCTTGCAACCAAGAGTTGCAAATGTTAGTACTGAAGACATTAAATTTGAGTCCGTTGAATATGACAAGATAGTACAATTTTTGTGTAGTGAAAGGAATTTTTCATTAGACCGTGTTAATTCCGCATTACAAAAAGTTCAAGATTCAGATAAGAATAAGAACCAGTCACTGGAAAAGTGGTTCTAGTTCTAGTTTTTTTGTTGTTAGTGGTGTTTTATTAATTCTTAGGAGATAACAATTCTCTTCTCTTCATTTCTTTTCTTTTCTCAGTATCAAATCTACCAAGTTCATATTGATTCAAATCTACAAATTTCATCCCTTTGGTAAGTAGTGGATGAATATCGTTGATTTTTTTATATATTTGTTGACAAATGTAGCGGTAGTCAGGATGCCCTTGTGCAATAGTACGTAATTCTATCATATGGTAAAGTTCTCTTAAATTAATTTTCATGAAATATGGATATTTATAAGCAAAATTAACCGCATACTGAGCTTCAACAGGTAATGTTTTTGCAATATTTTCATAAGTATTCTTAGAAAAGGACATGCAGTCTTTGAAATCCTTCTCGAGACCCGAATCAATAATTTCTTCGGGGATGTCATATCCATGTTTAGTTGAAAGTAATTGTCTTTCGATAGTGAGAATTCTATGACGATGTAAGTCACGGAACATCCCAAAGTTGGTAAACATTTCAAATAAATATTCGACCATCTCAAACGCTCTGCCCGGTCTATGTCTCCTATTTTCACGAAATTTTGTATAAGCCGAGATTATTTCATTTATTCTCTCTTGTGGAAAGGATCTAACCAACTTGATTATATCATGAAGTGACTGTCCATGTGCATTTTCATATAATATTGCAGAAGCTACTTTTACTTCTGCATCTTTACTATCTATATAATCAATCAATCTCACATCCGCAGGAGAAAAGTCAGGTTGAATATCGCACAGATATTTATCTGTCAATTTTGAAATCTCTTTATTTGTATTTATCATAAATAATTGAAGAGATTTCCCATGTTTTTCATTTACGCGTTTAATAAAAGATGGTATAACGCTATCAAGCTCAGAATTAACTAAACCGGCCAATTCCTTGAGCTCATTTAATTCAGAACAATACAATTTTGTTAGGAGATATTCAAATGCCCTACCATTTCCTGTTATACCTAAATTGGTAAGAGTCGCTGCGGGCAACAAATTACGTAGAATATCTAGAGTCTTAGATCTAACAGTACTATTGTATACCTTCTTGGCGGATTCTATATCCTGTTCATCCGTTAGTTTCAAAAAAGGACTTTCTATCTTTAAAATTGAATCAAAATATACGAAATCATCAATGGGTTCTATTTCCGAAATAAATTTCTGCATTACATTGATACTTTTACTATAAACATTGAACGCATAATCACAGGATTCTATATATTGATCTGCGTATTTTGATCCAAATATCTTTTCATCCCTATAATATTTATACATGTTACCAACTTTCTGATCAAATGGTATGTACCGAGGTGATTTTTCTAAATAGGATAACCCAATCCTTTGATCCTCAATCTTTTTAGCTGCAATGTTGGACACCCACTCTATTGCGATTTGTGCTTCTCCTAATTCAGCAACAGAATCATCGCCATATTCTGATAGGATTTTGCTATAGAACTCCTTTCCTCTACTCGGATTAGTAATAAACTCGTCCAAAAAAATCTTTCTCATAGTTTTATCTGATCTAGAATATCTCGACATAAGCGCGCCTCTATCCACTTGTCGAGGAGTTGTAATAGCAAATACGTGCTTATCTGTATTTGAAAAATGTTGATCAAGTATTGACTTTTCTTGGTCTGAAAAATCATAAACGGAGTTGAAAATCATAATACTAATACAAAATTGTCCTTATACATATTTATTCAGTCCAGTAATATTCAAGTATCGGTTCATCAAGTTTTAAAACATCTACTAAATTATTGATTATTTTTAACAATGCCATCATTATATCCATATATCGACACATTCTCATGAGCGATATAAAGCTCGAATTTGTAGGAAAGCAAGTAAAGGACATGTACGGTGCATACGTGGGAAAAGTAATTGGTTTAGTTACTGATATCGATGGTTCTATCGAGTCGGTCGGCGTGGACTGTGGTTCAATCGGACTAAAACAGCTATTATATGAACAACTGCTCGTCCAAGGGGACTACGTGATTTTTATACCAAAGTGGCGTATGGAAGCACAAAAACTGCTTAGACAGAAGAGTCTTACAATCAAGAGAGTCAAGGCGCTTGAAAACTTGGTTGAAGAAAACGATCTAATGAAAGACGATGCTGAAGTTTTGCATTTAATATATGAGAAGAGACTCGTTGATTTGGAAAACAATGAACAAGACGTCATAAATGCTTTGAATTCAAGACTACAAGAGTTGGATTCACAGAGTACAACTATCAAAACCATAATTTTCGACGCAAAGTTGCAGTACAGAAGTAATGATATTGCTGAAGACACTTATCAACAAATCAATACAAATTCAATCGAATTACTAGATAGAATTGGGCTAGAAAAAGATGAAATAACTAGCTTTCTCTCAAGAATTACTCAACCATACGTAGAAGCTCCCACTATTGAATTAGAAGAGACAAAAATTGAAAGTCAGGAGATTATTGACGAAGTTAGTGAGGCAGAGCCTATCTCTGAGGATATTAATAACAATGAAAATGAAAATCGAGAATCAGCCCCATCAGAAGATGTGCAGAATGATGAGGCAGAGGCAGAGAGTAATTGGCTCAACGAAGTGCTTACAAGAGATACAGCATAATGACCGCAGTATGACTTAACGACTCCCAAAACTTTTTATTCTCAATATTTATCGAAAATTTTTCAGATTCATAAGCAGATTCCTACAGCATAACAAATTAGGATAATTCAGTCAATGTATTTATGTTCTAGATTATTGTGCCAATACATTAAAATAAATAAGTTTAGTGTATCTTGATATGAAATACAGAAGTAGAACAGAAATAGTAGCAATGATCCTAGAAGCAGCAAATGGTGGGGCAACAAAGACCAGAATAATGTACAAAGCTTTTCTTAGCTATGCTCAATTGAGGGAATATCTCTCTGTACTGATTGAAAATAATTTACTAGAATATTTAGAAGGCTCACAAACATACAAAACAACAGAGAAAGGATTAAACTTCTTGAAAATGCACAATGAAATCGGCGAGCTTCTACAAACTTCAATAAAAGAATCGAGAATATAAAAACACTCATTTTTTCCTTTTAATCTATTTTTTTATTTTTTGACTCTCCCAGTAAATGTTGTAGTACTCTAATCTACATTCTAATCGATATTAGGATTCACCTACATTCGAAAACAATCCGGGTAAGCATTTCTCAAATATCACTAGTGATATATATCTTAAAATTGTACCTTGACATTACCACTCCCAAATCTTTTCATGAAATGCGGAATTTGTAAGCAAGAAATAATTAAAGAAAAACGTAGAGACCATTTAAAATATCATAAGCTAGATGATACGTTAGTAGAATGGATAATAGAAACAGATGATGATTTGATCTCTTCTTATGAAAAACACTAGATTTTTCTCATAAAATTGAGTTCAACCTTTGCTTTTTGCCAATTCTCCAGATAATTAATCAAAAGAAAGAATTAATTTGAACAGATCCAAATATACCACCATGTCAAACAGTCCTCAAGTGTCATGTCCTTATTGCGCATCGAAATTTAACAATAACGAAGAGTTATCCAAACACATCGATAGAATTCATGGTGATTCTGGGTTATTAGAAGGCGATCGAAGAGGGTGGAAGTAAACTACTGCCAGTCTAATTTGGATATTCAAAAGTAACTCAAATTATTTATGTTTATTTCATAATTTTGATTTCAAAATACAAATAGGAATATAGTTCAATTTACCCCACATTCATTAATATGTTGATAGTGAATAATATGTTGATAGTGAATATCAATGCAATCAAAAAATATCTAAGCGACATTATATTACTATTTTATGATATCATTGTATCAAAATACATTTTTGTTCTATTTTACTACAAAGAACGGTATGTAATTTGGTATTATGATATACTGATTAAAAGAGTTATATTTCAGAATGGGCTTAATTTAGATAGATAGAAATGAGATCCCGACTAATCGGGAAAAAAAACAAGTACCATAAGCATGAGTATTTGAGAAACAGTATAGAGTTGGAGTATAAAGAATGCAAGTCATGTAAAATAAGGACACAATTTACCTGTGTTGTTTGTGGGTTTTGCTGGAGCTGTCATTGGAAGGTAGAACAACTGGCTAAAATACCAAAATATTTACTTGAAGATGTAATTAACGAATGACAAACAGTATTTTCGACTAATTTTTTATCGGTGAACATTTCAATATATCATTAGTTGCAAGGGACTTACTACCTTATCCAGACTTCATACCTATTTTATAATAGAGAAATGGTCCTTGTCCGAATTATCTCTGTTCTCGTAAAAGACGGCATTCAACCTTTTTCCATTTTCCACTATATCTATATTCAAGAACCCATGTCTCAGAAATTGAGTAATAACATAAGGAGCCTGGCCTGTAAATTCATACAAATCTTCTCCGCCAGTTCCTAAAGTGACAAATATGGGTCCTTTGGGGTCACTCTCGTATTTCTCGGTGTTTCTATCTGTTATTATGGGAGTAAAAGTTCTACTCTCATTGTAGTTCAAAGGGTATGTCCTTTGATAATTATGATTATGAGCCTGTAGAACAACATCAACACCATATTTATCAAACAGAGGGTGATAAAGATCCTGCAATTCATCAAGCCCCGGATGCGTCGTATTAGATGAATAGAATGATCTAAATGAATATACTATTATCCAATTAATACTCTTATTATCATGCGCTTTCTTGAGATCATCCTTAACAAACTTATATTGTTCTGAAGTTTCATTGTATGGTATAACCCTATTTTTGGCTGTTGCCATTGAAAGGAAATGAACATTTCCATAATCAAATGAATAAAATGGACTATCCATATTGAAATGTTTCATATATTCAGTAAATTTAGCAGGAAACATCTCATTATCTCCAATCGCAATTTTTAATCTTCCATCGGTATCTAATGGAGAAACAACATGAAACCAACAATCTGCGGTTTTCTGATACGATAGGTCTCCTAGCCCTATAACCACTTCTGGTTGCCTGAGTAACATATTGGTTATTGTTCTATTCGCATTCTTACCACAACCAAAGTCTCCTGCAGCTACAAAATTAAATTCCGAATTATTTGCTTGAGCCGTTCCGAATGCATAATTTACAAAGATTGTGAAGGTGCTGAATCCAATGGAGAGAAACACCATCATAAATAACACGAAACTTTCTTTTCTAGATAATTTAAAAATTAAAAATGAAAATAAATCTATTTTACACTCCCTTTTTTGATCCGTCGTGATCTATTTTAACCTAATTATATAAGAAATTTTGGACGATTACAAACTTAGAGAATTAAGAAGGCGCAGAAGAATCCAACGTCCAATTAAAGTTGATATATGTGTTTATTGCTAATATACTATGTCCAATCTAGTTTCTTCAAACGGATATAAGGTAAATAAGAAAATACTAGAATATCAGTGTGGTTGCAAATATTCTTTCCAGGACTACACAAAACTTGAACATGTATGTTTCACACATGAAAATGAACTAATTGCACAATGTGGTTAGGAACAGCATTACTGCAATAAATCAAGATCAATTTAATAAATTTTAGAATTCTCACTGCTATTGCTGTTAGAGCGCCGGGAGTGGGACTCGAACCCTTCCATCATGGTCTTGGATTCATATTGGATAAAATTCCTGCCAATCATGATTTAATCAAATAATTAATGTTATTTTATGTTATGGTGTCCCATTCTATTTTCGTTCATTTCCTTAGTCACAATTAAAACAAACATTTCAATTCAGGCTGAAAGGTTTGGGAATCAAATTTGACATAATTTTAAGACCCGCTTATTGACTATGATTTAAATTCACTAACTTCCCTGTCTTTTAGTTGTGATTCCTTTACTTCTTGTTGCCAGGCATGAACAAGTGTAACTCCAACCTTTTTTGTTTTATAATGTTCTGTAGATGAAGACCTATTGTCTAAAATAAATGCATAGGCATCACTTACTGATGGCTTAAAAACATCGTTGATTCTTGTTCCGTGTTTATTATAATATATGCTCATATCTTCGATATTGGTATTAGTTTTCCAAGTCTGAACATTTTTTCTACTAATTATCAAAACTCCAATTTGTTCATCTGAATTCTCTACCTCTATGTCAAAAGACAGCCTGTAATCAAACATAAGTATCAAGTTTACACCAAAATATAATATCTGATAACCGTTAGAATCACCAGGCGGTATATTGAATTCATTGATATTTCTCATAACGTGCGGAAGGACTTTCATTACAGTTTCATAAATATGGAGACACGAGAAGATATAGAAGTTTTTGTGGAGGTAACATAAGAGCATGGTAGATGAATTATCAATGGATTATCCAACGTATGACACAAAAATAGTTAAGATAATAGTCTGAATGATTATGGTCATACAAAACTAGAAGATAGAAATTCTTAACCTTCTACCATCTCATCAGATATTTTTTGCTTTCATCTCTGATATTTAATGCAATTATTATTGGCTTAAATATGATTACGTTAAAAAATAGTATGCTTATTTTAGATTGGATTACTTTATGTCTGAGAAAAAACGCTCAAAAGCTGCAATCGATAGTTATTGCGAGCGCATTACTTACGTCTGTTTTGACTTTCTTACATCCTATTGAGTTATTGGCTCAAGACCAAGTATCAATACCATCTTCACCCTCACCCTCACCCTCACCCTCATCTTCCACAATTCCGCCTTCGAGGGCTTTAGTCAATTGTTCACTTGCAACACCCTTTATCGACCCTGTTGATATGAACACTGTAATTTTCAAAGATATTGCCAAAACAATCCATGTCGAAAAGGAAGCATTTAGATGTAAAACTAAGTCTGGCGCTTTAGTAATAGCATTAGTTAGTCTTTACACGGAATTATTCACAAATATGAAGACACTTCTTCCATCAAACAAGACTGTTGAATCTGATACATGTGTCAAGGGCTATAACGGGACTGTACTTTGGTGTCACTCTTCTCACCAAGAGGAAGGAATAGAAGGAATAGGCCACGGGTATCCCCTTACGACAGCTTGCGACCCAATAAGCTTGAGAACACAACCTGTGCCTTCGCCCATAGAAATGGAAACAGTCGTAGGTACTAACGGAATTGTGCAAACTCTAGAGGCTGAAAAGGAAATTTTCTTATGTGACTTTAAACAAAATAAGCCAACGACATTACTCGGTGTTACCCTATTCACTGAAATTTTTGAGGACATTCTTGGAAGATATCCAGTTCTCATAAAGACATTCGAATCCGTTTCATGTCTAACGGATATCGGTAGTGCAAGAGTTCTCAAATGTAGTTTCGGGTCTTATGATGGAGCCAATTATGAAGAATATAGTGACCTATTAGGAAGGAAATAATCACCGAAGTGGTAATTGTTGAGATAGTTTACTTACTTATCCATTCCCAAACCTGATGGAACAGATGCAACAAGTACGCCCATATTTAGAGCTAGTAACGATGATGGAGAAACATTTGGACATGTATTGAGACTCACATCTGATGGACCCATTGATTGAAAAACGTAATGAAACTAACAGTTCAGTTCACTTTTTTATTATTTCGTATAAAACCACAAGATAAGCAAGGGGAGTGGGATTCGAACCCATTGGTTACACTTGGGGTTTTACCCTATAAAGAGATTATAGGCTCACAGTTTAAAAAAAGATTTATTAAGTGTTGCAAAGGTCTCTGCACGTCAAGCCATACAAAGCTTTGAAACCTAACGGCTGTTACTAATAGCAGAATCTATAGTACCTTAAGCGGTTGTTTTTACTTCTGTTATCCATTCACATTTGACGCCGGCTTTATTATGATGATTTTCTACCGCTTCTTTATTGGGTGCATCAAGAAGACAAAAGAACCTGTCTTCTTCTTTGCTATGCATTATGTTAAGATGTGTAATTCCAAATTCATCTACAGGTGATTGTTGCAATTTTTTTAATGTTTCTTCGTCAAATCCTTTCAAAGAGTGAACATCAAGGAACTTGGGCATGTACCTAATGTACTTAGAGACTTTTAAATACTTGCTGTTCTAGGGTTTGTGTGTAGGCATCGTACTTAAGTATCATTTTACAAGATATACAAAAACGCGCTTGTTTCTCATTCGACTCTAAACAGTTAGGGCATTGAATCGGCTTCAAAATATTGGTTCTCATGGACTCATTTTTCGCAATTCCATATGCTTCTAGAATGGAGTTCGAAGATTCCGTACCAAAATAATGAATGTAAACTTGTGGCATCTTGCTTGTCATGCTCCATCCTGCATGGTCTCGTAAAATATGCTCCTTTAGAAAAGCACTCTTATGGGTTAAAGCTGTGTGTCTGAAAATGTATAAGGAGAACGGTTTCATCAACATATTCCTTATGTAGGCTTTATCTCTTTCTGAAATACTCTCCATTTCGAGTAACGATGGAAAAAACCGCTTCTTATAGTACTCTTCATATTTCTTCAGCAAACCATCTCTAGATATGCGGCCCAAATGGTTCTGTTTACTGTAGGAGATAAAGAGCCAAGCATCAGGATTTGTTCCTTGTGGATGTACTTGTAAGAATTGCTTTAGATATGGTAGTGAGAAGATAAGAGGCAGAGTACGAGATTTTGTTTTACCTGTAACGACAATCTCTGCATATTGCGTCCCATCATGAGCCTTCTTGAAAAAAATATCACCTATGCGTAGAGCCAACAGTTCACTCGGCCGTGCTGAAGTATCATAGGCCATACTATGAAAGGCCTTATCTCTGGGTGATGGACAATATTTTAGGAATACTTCGTGTTCTTCTTCAGTCCATAAGTCAGACGGCTTGTAGGCTGATTTTTCCATTCTTGGCAAACGTTTTACACCGCTCATACATTGAGGAGTTAATCTCTTCTTGGAATCCGACTCATGTGGATTGTATAGCCACCTAAAGAATTTAAGAAGAATCATCTGTCTTCCATTGTATGTTCCAATGCTCTTGTGCTGAGGGTCTATGGATTCCGATTTCTTAAGGCTAGTAAGATAATCCAACACGTCCTGTTTAGAAATTGTGTGGAACGGTTTGTGATTGAGATAAGTTGAGAGCCTGACCAAGCATTTTATTTTTCCCTCCTTGGTCGATTCTTTTATATTAATTTCGTTCTGTTCTGCAATGATATACTCACAAATTACTTTGATATTTTGGGTACTTTTTTGTGTCATTCTTTTCAGGGAATTTACAATGTATGGTTTTTGATGCTTTGTAATTAAATGGATTTTTTCTTGCAAAGCATGCATTTCGTTCTCTTGATTTTTCCCTTCAGTTTGTAGAGTCATAGCATTTTTCCCTCCTTAACGCCTAGGAGAAATTTGGACTCTTTATGTCTATAAGGATTATGCCAGAACACGCGATTATGGCGCCGGGAGTGGGACTCGAACCCACGAGTTCTTGCGAACATCAGCTTGCGCATCGGTATTGGTAATTTTGATCTCGAGGCTGACCCCTTTTAGGGAATCATATATCTTACCTAGCTTGGGTACCCCGGCAATGGATTTAGTATTGATAATCTTTATAATTCTATAAATATTGAGCCCCTTGGCTATTTATAAACATCATAAATTATATAATCATCAATTTATCAATTTCATCCTATGCTGGCATCCACTGAAATAAAAACCCCAACTCCAAGTCAATTAAAAACACTAACTTTAACAGATCTGGTAATAATGAATAAATTGTCAGTCTCTATGAGAGAACAGATTAAGAAATATGTTCAAATTGATCCATTTACTACACGTGATCCACTGGATGAAAAAGATGATTATGAATATTCTGTGATTCTAGACAAAAACAACACAAATAGGATAACCTCCATAGTTGCCATAAGTAAAGACACTGGCGTTCAATTGCCTTGGGATTCCATTCTTGAGAATTACTTAGTACGGGTATCTATAGCAAAGGCAGAAGCTGCTTCATTAAAGTATGAATTAATGCCAAAAGATACTAACAATTTCTACCCTTTTAGACAATCTGCAAAAATAGTTGGATATATTACGTTTGCATTTCAAATATGCGGTTTACATCAGTAACTCTCAGAATACAGGACATTGAATTCCACATCAAGATAATTTAATGCACATTATTGAAATTTTATGTATTGGCAATGAGTTACTTTCTGGAATTACCTTAAACACGAATGCTCATTGGTTATCAAAAAAAATTACTAGAATTGGTGGATTCGTAAACAAGGTCACAGTAATCAGAGATGACCTGGATGAAATCAATTTGGCATTAACAGATTCTCTTAAAAGAAAACCTAATTGGATAATTGTTTGTGGAGGATTGGGTCCAACGTATGACGATAAAACATTACAAGGAATTGGTAAAGCACTGAAAAAAAATTTAGTTTTGGACAATATCGCACTGGATATGGTAAAAAAAAGTTATAATGACAGGCACCAAAAGGTGAAATTAAATGAAGCAAGATTGAAGATGGCGAAAATTCCAGTCGGATCGACTCCAATTCAGAATCCTGTGGGAAATGCTCCTGCCGTACTACTTACTGTTAACAAAACACGGATAGTATGCTTACCAGGAGTTCCAAATGAAATGAAGGCAATAGTCTTAAGAATCATTTTACCCCAAATTAAGGAGAAAATAGGCAATTTTACAATATCCGAGATTAATTACTTTGTTCAGGGTATTAGTGAGGCTATGATTTCGTCAAGGTTGACAAAAATAGTTGCATCTGCACCAAATGACAAACTTTATCTAAAAACCCATCCACAGGGTTACGTCAATAATAATATCCCGACGATAAGAATTCAAATTGTTTCAAAGGGGACCAAAAAAGAACAAGTTACCCGCCTGCTTGAAAAAGTTTCAAGTCAGCTCTCTACAACAATTCGAAAAAATAATGGAAAAATACTAAAAATAATATAATACAGCCGGTCGTAAGTAAACTCCTTAGATTTAGATTAAGTAGGAATCTTGCGTAATAACAATTTTAACTAATTTTTAGAAATTTACTTTAAATAGCAATACTATAATTAGTTATTATAGCATAATAAGAGTGAACAATTATTGACAAACAAAAATATCACCCTTAATCCAGAAAGAATACTTTCTCAAACATTAGATGAATTGCGAATAACTGATAATAAAATAAAACAGAATACTTCCTCATTAATGAAAAATCTGGCTACTTCTGACAGTGATGAATTTTGGATAAATATTATGAAAGCAATAGTTGTGACATGCGACGAAAATAATTATATTTTTTCAAAAGCCGAACTCTGTGACTTTCTAACGATTGGTGCAAGAGGTTTGGATAGTAGAAAATACGAAACCAAAGTTAATTCTGAAAACCAGTTAATGAATAAGGTGGTCAGCGATGCTATCTTTAGTATATACAAGGATATAATGGAGAATTATGATACTGTCGATGACGACCATAGAAACTATTATCCAAAAATTATTTTGAATGTTATTTCGATAATTAGAAGAGGACATGATAATAGGGGAGAAAAGGTAAATCTCTTTGGATTGGAAAGATATTATCTGAAAAACAGGCACGATGCCATGAATAATAAATTAGATGTGTCTGGACCATCAGTATCTATAGTTGCGGACTTACAAAAAACCATCACTATCGATGAGAAAAATCCAAATGATACTAACTCCCTGCAGACTTCGCCTACTATGTTGAAGGAAAATACCATAAGCAAGAAAGACCTTGTCAATAGCCTTAGTGTTATTACGGGTAGGAAAAAAAATGAACTGAATGAATTGCTTACAAAGATACCAGAACAAGACTACAAGAAAATAACTGATTTGTGCTTAAATTATAGTAAATTACAAAAATATTCAAAACTTATCGGAACGGCAGAGTTTAGTCGTCAAATTGAAAAAGAATTGGGAAGAAAATTAAATGAAAGACAGCTGCAACACGCAACAATTTCGATTAGAAAAGTAAAGACGTATGTGGAGAATGTGTTAGACGGTAAATTTATTCCGCATGGCTCGCATGGGATAAATCATGTGAAACACAATTTAGAGTACGGATATCAGTTAATGGGACTAATTGAGTACAGAAGAAGAAAGTATTCTCATTCATACAATAAAAATTCTTAAATTTAGACTAGACAAATTTGGAACCAGAATCCCAAATCCCATATTATAGGGTTTGATCTTCTGGGGACATCTTGTGTTTTCTTGCCATAAATAATAACAAGATCCCAAATAATATCAAAACTATCGCAAGACCCTGCGCTCCTCCTCTTGGGATCATGACAATGTAAAATAACGCAAATAAAAGACAACTTGCACCCTGGAAAAAATACTTCAGTGCTTCCTTTAGATTAAATTTCCTTCCTACAAAACCTATTGCAAAAAACGAAATTATAGGATAAATCGTGAGTAGGATATACGTGTCAATATCGATTCCATTGTGAGGCAAGAAGACTTACTATTCATGAAAATAAACAAAAACAAATATCTATGTTTCCTTAACGTGAAATCTTGAATCATTTATTTCAATGGCAATTTTTCTTTCGATTAAAGATCTTGCATTTTCAAAGGGTAATATCGCAATATCCTCTTTAATGAATGGACCATATTTTGCCATATCAACCCCCATGAACTGATCCGTAGATTCTAAAAATCTGATTATGATCATTTTGGATCTTATGATTCTTGATATTGTATCTAAATTGTTCACATTTCCGTCAATTAAAGACTGTATGATCAGTTGCTTTCTTTGTGAAACTTTTCTTTCTTCTTCAAAAATAAACTTCTCTTCATCAGTTAATTTTGAATAGTCATCGCTAGACAATAATGAAGGATATGACAGATGTTGACCGTTAGAACCTTCTAAGAGCTTTCGGATTCTTAATTCAAACAATGATTTTGTAGATAGTGTTAGTAATTTAATGAGTTCATGATGTACGTCCAATTCCAAGTCTTCATATTTTTGGATCGAAAGGTCCCTGATTATCTGTGCAATTTTCCTATAAATGTCAGGTGATATGGCTTGGATCTTGGGAATTTGCGTTTCTTTTTTTAAAAGTTCCAGTATAAACTCCAAGCCGATCATATTTTCGGAATTATTCTTGCTGTTGCTATTATCATCTATATTTGCCAATAATTTCTACCCTTTTTGGTAATTTGTATTTAAATACCAGTTTATTAAAATTTTAATCAAGTAATTTTTTTTAAGAATGTAAAAAGAAGTTTCCAAAGTTTACACGTCAAACGATATCATGTATCTCAATTTAAAACTTAATTATGAGAATAATATAATCGGTTCTGATTGCCTTATAAAATAGTTAATGGAAAAATTGAATCCTTAACGTACACTACTGACGATGTTCTTCTTAAAATCAAAGAGGATGAAATAAAATATGTAGATTTACAGTTCACCGGCTTATTTGGAAGATTTCACCATACCACAATGGCCTCTAATATGCTGAGAAAGGAGGATTTTAAGGATGGGCTACCCAAACTTGATGGTTCATCAATAAAGGGCTTTACAGAGATTCACGAGTCTGATTTGATAATAAGACCTGATCCGTCCACATACGCATTCATCCCTTGGATACAAAAGTATCCAACAGCCAGACTCATATGCGATATTATATCCGGTGGTGAGAAAAGAGAACCCTATCTTGCCGATCCACGTGGAATTGCAAAGAATGCTGAAAAATACGTCAAAGAGAACGGTTATGATATTTCATACTGGGGACCTGAGGTTGAATTCTTTGTTTTCGATAAACTTGAAGTAAATACATTAACCTCATTTCACAGTCAGAGCTATCAAATAACTTCTCGTGAAGCACCCTGGTCAACTGAAAATGTTGGCTACACTCTTCGTTTGAGGGAAGGATATCTGCCAAGCCCACCTGGAGATACCCTAATGGACTATCGTAATGAATGTGTAGATGTTTTGAGTTCTAATTTCGGCATAATTTGTGATGCGCATCATCATGAAGTAGCAACTGCAGGACAATGCGAAATTGATATCCGGTACGACACTCTAGTTAATACCGCAGATTCAGTTCAAAGTTACAAGTACATTGTCAAAAACATCGCACAGAAACATAGTATGATAGCTACAATGATGCCAAAGCCAATCGCGTTGGATAACGGTTCTGGAATGCATGTCAATGTAAGTCTCTGGAATAAAGGAAAAAATCTATTTTATGACCCAAATGACAAATACGCCGAGCTATCTCAAACAGCGAGGTATTTTATTGGTGGAATACTGGATCACGCAAAGGCTCTGGCAGCCATCGTTGCACCCACAACAAATTCTTATAGAAGACTAATACCCGGATACGAAGCCCCTGTTTATATTGCTTGGAGTACTGGTAATAGATCTGCAATAATTAGAATTCCAGCCCATTATAAGGGAGAAAAATTTGCACATTTGAAAAGAATAGAATTTAGAGCCCCTGATCCATCATGTAATCCATATTTAGCTTTTTCTGCAATTGTTGCTGCTGGGCTTAACGGTATAAAGAAGAGAACTGAAACAAATGATTCCGCAATAGAGGATCATGTAGACGCTGATATATTCAAGATGACAGACGCTGAAAGAGAAAAACATAAAATTAAACAGTTGCCGGCAAGTTTAAGAGAATCTATTGAGGAATTAAAATCTGACTCTGACTTCTTGAAACCAATATTTGGTAAACATGTCATTGAACGTATAGTTGACGATGCTGCAAAGCAACACATGGAACTTGCTGTTCGGCCTCACCCACATGAATTTACCATGTACGCTGATGTATAACAATCTTTTCAATTTTCTAATTTTTACCACCAGAGATAATTTGTAATTTGTAATAATAAAACAGGTTTCCAATTTAGGTATCATTCTGGAATAGTAATTTTTTTATTCCTTACATCTTGAGCCAATTGAGAGAACCTAGCTTGAATATCTGCAGGGATCTTATTCTGAAATCCGTGAAATGGCGCAATGTATACCATTCCATCCTCAATAGTTGAATTCTTTGTCAATTCTAGTCCGGGAGTAAAGATCATTCCCGTAAAGTTGTTTCCATATATCATCTTAAAAATAGAATCGTATGCCTTTGCCGGATCTAGGGCAAAAGACGTCACTACGGTATCTGGAGCTATTTATTTTGATCTGATACAGCTCCGAAGGCATAGATACCCTTCTCCTCAGCTGCTTGAATTACACCTTGTCCAGACGTATCAGCTACCTGCAATAGAAAGTCTGCGCCTTCTTTAATCTGAGAGAGTGCTGCTGACCTGCCCTTAGACTCGTTATCCCAATCGCCCAAGTAAGTTTCAAATACTCTGGTTGTAGAATTGACATGCAAAGCTCCCTGTTTGTAACCTTCGTAAATGTTCTTTAGATTGGGATATTTTTCATCTCCTCCAATAAAACCAATCATATGGCTTTTTGAGAGCATGTCTGCAAGCGCACCAAGAAGATATGCTGCTTCCTGTTGTCTTGGGAATATTGAAGCTACATTTTCAGATTTTACTTGCCCAGTAAATACAATAAATTTTATATCAGGATATTTTTGTGCCACTTTAATAACAGGATTTCCCCACTCATATCCTTGTGCTATGATGATATCATAATCTCTATCTGCATAATCCTTGAGAGTCGTTTCTATATTAGGAATTGATACGTTATCTAGGAAACTTACTTCATATCCATACTTGGAAATTATTTCTTGACCCGCATTATAGGCAAACGCCCCCCCAGCCAGCATCGCTGAAAAGACCATCGGTTAGATAAGCTATCTTTAATGATTGATTTGCAGAACTAGGTGTTTGAAATGATTTGTTTTGGCCCTGCGCATATGCATTTTGAAAAGAGACAGAAGAGCACATTATTATTGCAATCCACGTAACCAAAACGGCAGCTAAGATGACAGACACCAATAATTTTCGATTGGACAATTTTTGCATTGAATTTCTATGATGAGACCCTGTCATTATGCTCAACACTATCTTGATCTGAGAGGGGTAGAGTAAAGATAAAAGTTGCGCCCAGCTGAGAACCGGCGTCGGCCCATATGCTCCCACCATGTGCTTCCACGATGCTTTTTGCAATAAATAAACCCAGTCCAGTTCCTCTATCGGATTTTGTTACAAATTTGGAAAATAATTTAGGAAATATTTCAGGATGTATTCCAATTCCTGTATCCTTTACGAGAACCTTAACCATATCTGATTCGAGTTGCGTTGTAACTGTAATCGATCCTTTTTTGGTAAATTTGCCAGCGTTATCAAGTAGATTTTGCATGACCTGATTTAATCTCATCCTGTCGCCTTTCACATAGATTGGTTTGTTTACACCTTCATAACTTACTGTCAGATCCTTGTAGATAAACTGAATATTTCGTCTAAAATCTTCAATACTATTTACTATTAAATCGTACAAATCAATTCTTTCATCCATTAATCTTAAAGAATTGCACTCAATTTTAGTAACGTCTAATATGTCTTCGGCAAGTCTTCCCAATTTTTCAGTATTTCTCTTTATGATGTCCATATACTGATTTCGCTTTTGTTGGCTCAAATTTGGAGATTGAAGAAGGTAAATAGCATTAAGAATAGGTTGTATTGGAGTTCGAAGCTCATGAGCTGCTATGTTGATAAATTGATTTTGCGCCTCATCCTTACTTTTAAGGGATTCATTCGCTGCCATCAGTTTGTAATTGGATTCGTTTAAATCTCTAGTTCGTTTTTTGACCTCATCTTGCAATATACTGTACCATTTTCTTAAAAGGAAGACAAGAACAATTATTGCAGCTGTAGTTCCTGTGAGCAAGGAGAACATTTTTACTCCTTCGGAAAAAAGAACTGAATTTATCTTTAGATATATTCGATCTGTTGGTGTTACTATCTGAAGGAAATATACTGGTTTTGACTCCACTAGAATTGGGGCTTGAGTATTTAATCTCTCCCCCCTTCCATAATCATACATTGCATATCCAGTATTTCCTGCCAACAAATGATGGGTCAGATTGTTCAGAACCTCATTGTAATTGATAAACTGTTGGGTTTCATTTCCAAAAAAATTCTTTCCAACAAGGTCGTTACTTGCTCCAACTGCTAAAAGGTTTCCCTTCGTATCAAACGCCACTAAAAATTGTGAGTTTATATCATTAACGTTTCCATAATTTTTAAAAAACTGGATTGTAGGCAAACTAGCTACTACTGTTCCAGTGTAATGACCATCATGTATACTAATTATCGGATAGGTTATCACTACTCTATATTTGCCATCTATTCCAGTAAAACCATTAGAATATGCGGGCTGTAGACTTTCTCTGGTTTGTTTCATATATTCATTAGATGAAATATCAATATTCACAAACGTTTTCAAACCCTTTGATACCTCCTGGTTAGTTATGACCCCTTCTTCATCCGTAATTAAAAGGCTATCAACTTTCGTGACAGAATTAAGCTGTTCAAATTTTTCTTCAAGTATTTTCGTAACATTATCTCCAGATAACATTTCATTTTGCAAATATGTGGAATCGGCCAACTGCTGAAGCATGGCAGTTACCAGCCGCAGATCGGAGCCAATATGTTGAGAAATTAAGCTAGTCGACTTTATCTGACGATCTAATTCCTGTTCGAATATACTTTCTCTTATACTCGTTTCATTGATTCTCTGAAAGAAAAAAAATAATCCATAGGATGCGACGGCAATTATAATAACAGATATGACACCGATATACATCAGTTTACCAGAAATTAGTGTCATTCGATAAGGTGTTGATGTCTTGTCGTGGTATTTAATTTAATTTAATTTATTGTATTTCAATTCATGAATACGAGTTTGCCAAGACTTTGATATTACCAAATCAAATCACCAAAATAATTTAGAAAGTATCGGTATGGAGGGGATGGGATTTGAACCCATGACCACCTGCGTGTAAGGCAGGTATCATAACCAGTCTAGACCACCCCTCCATAACTTGAATTCTGGTTAAACAAAGATATTATTTAGGGGCTATTTGAATTAATCAAAACAAATTGTCAGAACAGAACAACTAACTTCACGTGTTTCTAAATAAAGTATTTTTAATTCCTTCTTTGTGTATTCAAACTTTTATAAAACTGCAATACTAATTTACTAATTATGTCATTTGGCGTCGATACACTTGGAGGTCTGAGCGAAAAATTAAAACAATTAGTAAACGAGACTCAAGAACATTATGAATCATTTATTGATGATACTCAACTTTACAAAAAAGGAAAAATTGGTGATAAAGAATTTTTAGGCAAAATTGCAAAATTCATGATTTCCCTATCTGCACTAAATTTTTTAGCCATTAGAGTGATATTGGAAATGAAATCTGCAACAGATAAGGGTTCCTCAATGAAAAATCCCACTGGTGGAATTGCACAGCCTTCCTCTGGTTCTGGATTCGGAGTGAATGCGTTTGTTGACAGTGGTGGAAGCATTGGCAGCAAACCAACGAATGCAGATCAATATGTTTTACCCGAACCTGAACAACTAAGCGAACCCAGACTCAGACCTGTTGATATAACAATTAAGCCTGAAGATAAAAGCCAAAATTCAAAAAAGAATTGTATCCACTGTAAATCTTCCATTCCCTTAGCGGCCAAGTTCTGTCCCAAGTGCGGCAATTCGCAATAATTAAAAACTCGATATTCTAGTAATTTGTTATGGAGATTTTCAACGGGAGAGCTGCAACTGAAGAATATATGTCTACACATTCTCTAACTTTCTCAACTCCTGAAATGACACTAAAAAAATTTGCACTTTGGTTGGGTGATCAAGTAAATGTTCCTGGAAAGAACAAGACTGTACCTCGATTGATGACGTACATTAATGATGTAAATAGTCAATCAAACAATGACGATTTTCTTCCTGATACTGATGACTCTTTCAAGCCAAGTGGAGCCGTAACTGATATGTTCAAGGATGTTACACAGGTTGCATCCGGTAACAACTGTCATAATTGCAACCATGCTCTAAAAATAGGATCAAAATTCTGTCCTAAATGTGGCTCAAAACAATAAGTGCTTGATATGAATCGGCCTCGTATTCTATTTGTTGCAGCTATGCGTATACGACCATTCACAACTATATGAGGGATTTAAGATTTTCTAGATGCTTTAAATTAAAGAGACAGAGTTTATAGAAACATTGCATAAAAATGTAGGAATTGAATCTAGAGTTTCCGGTTTTCTTTTCCTAGCTATTGCGATAGCAGTTCTGACTGGAGCCGTTATTGGCGAAATCTTGTCAACGTATAAAATTCCAATATATTATCAATTACTTTCATGGCTTTTGATATTTGCTTTGATTTTAGGAACTACTTTTATGAAAATGAAGAATATGTTTCATACTATAAGGAACAGAATGAAAAACAGTATAAAATGGCCTCTGTGGGCTAAAACTATTAATGGTTTAAGTTGGGCAGGCCCTTTTTTGATGATACCTGCATTTCATACATTTTCACAGTATCTAATACTCTTAGGTATTGGTTTTGGTAACATCTCCACTTATCTATTAATTAAGTCATATAGTAAATACGATAATAAGGAACAATTTGTTGTTGGTATAATTGCAGTACTTATGATTCCAGTATTGTTTTCAGTTGACATGTTTACTCATTCCAACCTAGTTCATCATCACATACTAGCACTTTCTAGAATATTCGTGGCAATATCGTACGGTGTCGGAGGTATCTATGCATTAATTGAAAGATGAAAAGATTGCAATATGTATTATGAGTGGTGGGCTGGATTCGCTTTGCGCTGCAGCTTACATTAAAAGTTACAAGAAATATGCAATAAAGATTATCACATTTTCCTATGGTCAAAGAGCAAAACGCGAGATAGTACAATCGAAAAAGCTCGCAAAAGCCTTGAGTTCTGAAGAACACCGTATAGTAGATATTAATTTTATGAAGGATTTGTATGGTAACTCAAATGTTCTTACCAGCAATAAATTGTCAATTCCTTCCAAATTCGATGTTAGTATAGTAGTACCAATCAGAAATGCAATATTCATATCAATTGCTGGAGCATGGGCATTTAGTGTAAATGCCGATTTAATTGTATTTGGTGCACACGCTGATGATCATAATTATCCGGATTGCCGGCCGAAATTTATCAAATCAATATCAGAATCCTTGAATATTGGAGAGGAAGATAAAATCAGAAGTGGAGTTAATAGAAAGGTGTCTGTATGGTCACCGTCTTTAGAAGGAATGAGCAAATATGAACTGTTAAAAATAGGTCATGAGATCCTCGGAGATATCATTTTTGAATCATGGAGTTGTTATTCTAATGGGAAAAAAATACATAAAAAAATATTGCAATGCGGAGTATGCGAATCGTGTATAAATAGGAAGATGGCATTTACTAAGGCAGGTATAGAGGATAAAACAATTTATGCAAAGAACTGAAAATAAGATGAGAGTTAGGGTTAGTGAGATATTTACCAGCATTGAAGGGGAAGGGGTATTTGTGGGAACGAAGACTCTGTTTATCAGATTTTCTGGATGTCATTTAAAATGTAGATGGTGCGACACAAAATACGCATTACCACTAGACAGTGGTATTGACTATCAACTAGATGAAATTAAAGATCTCATTTTAAAACAACTTCAACCATTCACATACAAAGTAAATTTCACAGGAGGAGAACCATTACTGCAAGTTGATGCTGTAATACAACTTGCAGATTTCATAAAAAAACATACTGACCTAAAGACATACGTAGAATCATCCTGTTTTGATTCGGAGCTATTTGGTAAAATTTTACCCTATATCGATATATGCAAAGTTGAATTCAAAACTGAGGATTCTAAGGTGGTTGAAGATGCAGCTGATTATGACAATTTGCTAGAAAATGAGCTTAGATGCCTGGAATTAGCCGTACGAAATAATAAGACTACTTACATTAAAATAGTAGTAACTAATTCTACAGATCTTCAAAGTTTCAAGAATTTGGTAGGCTACATTTCAGAGAAAATAAAACCTTCAGATATCGTGGCATTTATTATACAACCAAGTCATGGTTTGGATCAGCCAACTGTCAGTAAACTATTGGACACTTACGATATTGCCCAACCGGTGTTTCCTGAGGTCAGGATTATACCACAGCTACATAAGGAAATAGGTGCTAGATAATTAAAGGGAGAACAATGAGAACGAAAAAGACTCCATTTAATAAAAGAAAGATTGAAAAACTCGTAAGGGAGCTGATCGTGCAACTCGGAGAAAATCCGGATCGTGAAGGATTGATAGGAACTCCTCAAAGAATGGCAAATATGTTTGAAGAGATTTTTGCCGGTTATTGCATGAACTCTGAACTGGAAATTAGTTTTAGTGAAGAAAGTGATTCAATTATTGCTAAAGACATTCACTTTTATAGCATGTGCGAACATCACATGTTGCCTTTTTTTGGCAGAATACACATTGCTTACACTCCTTCTGGTAGGGTCTTTGGGATTTCGAAACTTGCACGCCTTGTTGAAAAATATTCAAAGAGATTGCAAATTCAAGAAAGACTCACAAAGGAGATTGCAGACGAGATAATGAATATGGGTGTAAAAGGAGTAACTGTCATTGCGGAAGGAGAGCATCTTTGCATGAAGATGAGAGGAGTCAGAAACGACAGTACAATAATTACTGTTGCAAATCGTGGTCTGGTTGACCAAAATGACGCACGATCACATCTGCTAGCTCTAATATATGATTCAAAACCTAAAATACATACAGTCTAGCAAAAATTACAATAATCCTTATAAAAAAGGACTATTTCAATAGGTAGGAAGATTGACAAATACCATATTTCGACTCCAATCCCACAAGTTCAGTGCTGACAATATCCAAACTACTCTTGTGTGTTCAAAATGTGATGAGGTCTTCTCAAAGGAATTTCCTTTGGACCTTGAAGGACAAACGATTGAGTTTAAATGTCCTGTATGTAATACTGCTGGAGAAGCTGATCTTCCGTACAAAAGTGCTGAAGAAAGAGAAGATCTTGAAGAGGATCTTGATGAAGTCGAAGAGGAAGATGGTGGAGAAGAGTCTGAAGATGACTACTGATTTAGAACACTAGTAATTTTATAGAGTCAATCCGAACTGCAGATAAATTAATTATTTAGAAAATAGACTAGTCAGTTGTGCTACTGTTTAGTACCTAGCTTTGACAACTGGGCCAAAAACGCCGTCAACTGTATATCAGGATGCGATCCATGAGTCAAACGATAATCGTATTCGGCTATCAAGGAAGCAAAGTCTTCAGGATGCGATAACTTTAACGAATACACAGCTTCATACGCATATTTTAGAAAATCAAACTCAGACATTCCATATACTGCAGTTAATTCTAGTAACTTGACCCTGGCTTCATTAAACTTTCCTGACAACGCCAGTTTAACTACGTCATTTACCTGCGATTTTCCAGAAAGACCTAATGATGCAAGCACATTTGAGATGGTAATCGATCCCATTACGGATGCAGTTTGAAGTATGTTTATTGAATGACGTAGGTCGCCATTCGTGGAATCAAAAATTTGAGAAATTGCTTTATCATCATGCTTTACTCCCTCTTTTTTGCACAACAATTTTAGATGGTTTTCTATAGTCTCTTTTTCAATTCTCTTAAATCTAAAAATTGCACAGCGACTTTGAATTGGTTCAATAATTTGAGATAAATAATTACATATAATGATAAATCTAGTAGTTTCAGAACTATCTTCAATTATCCTTCGCAAGGCTGTCTGAGCTTCAGAAGTCATCTCATCAGCCTCATCTAGAATTATTATTCTAAATTTTCTTTCATCTTTGTCACTTGTCCTGATCTTCAAAACTGATGCAAATTCTTTAACTCTCTCTCGAACCATCTTTATTCCCCTTTCGTCTGATGCATTAAGCTCTAGGGTGTCTCTCTTCCAATCTTCGCCAAGTAGCTGCCTTGACAGACACAATGCAGTAGTAGTTTTTCCAACTCCGGCAGGACCCGTAAATAACAGGTGCGGCATTTCAGCAGGTTCTTTCATTAGATTCTTCAAACTCTCTATGATTTCTTTTTGATTGACAACATCATCTAATTTAGAAGGCCTGTATTTTTCTACCCACATTAAATCGGACAAATTTTTTGCCTCTACTTGCGGCATAAAAGATGTTCTGATCATCAGTTATATATTCAGTCCTGTAAAGATCCAACTTAATAATATCCAGTTCTAAAACTATATTCCCAATATGTCATCAAACAGTTCTTTTGCTCAGGGCGAATTTCAAAGCTTAAAAAACATATACTTGTTACAGTATCTTCTTGAAGAGATTAGGGTTACTTTCAAGTCTGACGCAAAAGTATCTATTAACGATATCAACATAGATGCAAAAGAAGGTGATATCTCGCTATTGCCAAGATGGCTTGCCAAAAATTTATCCAGAAAAAAATTAATTGATGTTCAAGACAATGAAACATCAAGTTATGTCTCTAAGGCGTTGAATAGAGAACGAATATCAAAACCACATGACATATCTGGTGTTGATGTAGACTTTTACATTAGGGTCAACGATTATCTCGAAAGTCTTAATGAAAAAGAAAAAGAGACTCTTTCCGTATCACTTAATTCATTTGTAATGTCTAGATTGGAAAAAATTGTAAAGATTGCTGCTGCATCATCACTTTCTGCAGAAATGGAAACAAAACTATCAGCAGAAGAAAGACAGCTTTATAATTTTGTTCACAGCTCGTCATTGGCTTTTAAGGAATGGGTGTTAAACAGGTAAATGACTGAACAAAAACAACAGACTACGTCTGCAATTTCCGATGAATTAGAATCATTTCTACGTGCCTTTAAAGACAGGGATGGAAATTACAAGTATTTTAATAGAATAAACGACATGATGGCTTCAAATTCCACTCATGTCGTAGTTGATTATATCGATTTAGATACAAATAAACCAGAACTTACAAAATTGATTACCGATACACCTGATGAAATGTTCGACGCATTTAACAAAGCTGTATATTCAATATTAAGAGAAATTCATTATGATTATGCTCAGGAAATCAAAGACAAAATTAAAGTAAGAATTGGAAATTATTCAGTTCAAAAAGGTCTTAGAGAGATAAATGCTGAAGTAATCAACAAGTTGATAAGCGTACCCGGCATGGTGGTCAGAACTTCTGAAATCAAACCACTTGCTAAAAAAATAGCGTACGCATGTCTTAATTGTAACACATTGAATGAGGCTCAGCTTAAGGGTCTAACACTAATGAAACCTACGAGATGCACGCAATGTTCTGAAAAAGAGCTTGAAATGGATCCAGAAAATAGTTTTTTTACAGATTTCCAGCTTGTTAGGCTTCAAGAACTCCCAGAAGATTTACCAGCAGGTCAGCTTCCGCACTATGTAGAAGTCACCGTTATGGATGATCTTGTAGATCGTTGCAGACCTGGCGATAGAGTCCTATTGACTGGAATAGTCAGGATAGAACAAGAGCAATCATTACAGGTAAGGACAAGTCTGTTCAGACTGCGCATAGAAGGTAATAATATAGAATATCTTGGTGGCCTAGCCGGAAATAAAGATGCAAGAACAGTTGATAGAATAGCTATAAGCAGCGAGAATGAAAAACAGATCTTGGCTATTGCTGGTATGCCAGATGCTTATGACAAACTGATTGCATCATTTGCTCCTCATATTTACGGACATGAAGTAATAAAAGAATCTATCCTTTTACTAATCGTAGGATCGGTAACAAAAAAATTAGCAGACGGTTCAAATCGTAGAGGAGACATTAACATTTTCCTCGTTGGAGACCCAGGAACTGCCAAATCTGAAATGCTAAAATTTGCTGCAAAAATAGCACCAAGGGGCCTGTATACATCCGGTAGAGGTACTACTGCTGCAGGTTTGACAGCAGCGGTTATTCGTGATAAATCTGGAATTATGATGTTAGAGGCGGGCGCTGTAGTTTTGGGAGATCAAGGCGTCGTTTGTATTGATGAGTTTGATAAGATAAAATCTGAAGACAGATCTGCACTCCATGAAGTAATGGAGCAACAAACATGTTCTGTTGCTAAAGGGGGAATAGTGGCTACACTTAATGCTAGAACATCAATCCTCTCTGCTGCTAATCCTAAATATGGTAAGTATGATCCATTTAGAAACATAACGGAGAACGTAGCGCCACTTCCTATACCGTTACTAACGAGATTTGATATCATTCATGTCATTATAGACAATACTGAGGCGGAAAAAGATAGTCGCATTGCGAGTCACATACTTGAAATTCACAGAGATATAGAACACGCAGCTCAGTCGGCAATTGAAATAGATCTATTTCGTAAATATCTAGCTTATGCCAAACAAATTGAACCAAAATTAACCGCGGACGCAATTGAAATTTTAAAAAAATACTACTTACAGATGAGAAATGTTGATTCTGAAGGAATGATTACAGCAACTCCTCGTCAGTTGGAGGGTCTGGTACGACTTGCGACTGCTAGATCCAGATTGTTATTGAAAGACAGCGTCGACGGCGAAGATGCCGAAAGAGCAATTTACCTTATTTCTCAAATGTTAGCAACCGTAGGGATAGATGTTAATACGGGAAAAGTAGATCTTGGAGTTCTTCACGGAAAACCGTTTAGTGATACATCGAAATTAAAAATATTTAATGATGTATTTAGGGGCTTAGTAGGTGAGGACAGAAACGAGGTAGAAGAAAAGAATTTCATTAATGAACTTGTGAAAACAGGAAAATTCACAGAAGATGAAGCCAAGCAGTACTTAGGAAAAGCAAAGCAGAGTGGAGACATTTATGAGACAAGGCTTGGATTTTACGTAAAAACTTACTAAAAAGCCTACTCATTTTATAAAATCACTTATCAGTCAAAAAAAATTAGTGAATCCGTATTCCCAAACGTTACTAATTAGGAGTAACTACATTGATGTAAATGATCTTTCATCACAAATTTTTGTTATGGAATTTCGAAAGATAACATCAATCGATAGAAATCTAGAAATCAATTATCCAAGAATTCGAATTCAGGTAGTTGTAAATTGCGATTTCACAGAACTTGAATATTACCAGTATATTAATTAGATTGGTTGAATTCAATCTCACATATGGAAAAATATTTACAGGATCTTTTAAAATTATTAAAATACGAATCATTATACCCGCCTCAAGAGCTTGCATTATCAAAGGGTGTAATGAATGGTAACAATGTACTTGTTACGACTCCTACATCAAGTGGGAAGACATTAATCGGATTAATGGGTATGATAAATATTCTTAATAAGGGAAAAAAGGTAGTATATCTTACTCCGTTAAAAGCATTAGCCACAGAGAAATTTAATGAGTTTAAGATTATAACAGATTTGAGCTGTTTTAGAAATAGGAGAGTCAATATTGGTATTTCCACAGGTGATTATGACTCTTCTGGAAGCGAATTAGTAAACAAAGATGTTATTATTTTAACAAATGAAAAAATGGATTCAATCTTGAGACACGACCCCGATTGGATTTATAATGTTGGTCTATTCATTATTGATGAAATCCATCTTCTTACTGAACGAGAACGAGGTCCAACACTGGAAATCATACTGACAAAGATCAAATTGATGCCACAAAAACCCCAGATAATTGGAATAAGTGCAACAGTATCAAATTCAGATGAAGTGGCCGAATGGTTGACATGCGAGCCAATTCAAAGTAATTGGCGTCCCACTGAATTGATAGAAGGAGTGTATAATTATGGTAAAGTTACCATGAACGATGGTACGAATTATGATATTGATAATATTGGAATTTCTGATAATTCAACTAGCGCCATAACCAGTCTAGCAATGGATTCGATAACTAATGATGGAGGCCAATCACTTGTTTTTGCAGAGACACGTAAACGCACCGTGTCGCTTGCAAAAAAGACATCGGAAATAGTGGCAAAGTTTCTCGACAAAACTTCTATAAAGTTAGCCCAAAAGACAGGAGTTGAAATTTTAAAGGAAGGTGACGATACAGAGCTTAATAGAACACTTTCAAGTACAGTTGCAAAAGGCGTTGGCTTTCATCATGCAGGTTTAGGAGCAAAGAGCAGGCAGCTTGTTGAAAAGGCGTTCAGAAATGGCATTGTAAAAATTCTTTTTGCTACACCGACACTTGCTGCAGGAGTTAACCTACCTGCCAGACGAGTAATAATTACGAGTATTTTTAGATATGATTATCAATATGGAGGTAATGTTCCAATGAGTGTTCTACAATACAAGCAAATATGCGGACGTGCAGGAAGACCTGCTTATGACAAATATGGAGAAGCAATCATTATCGCAGATTCAAGAACCAATCCAGAAGACCTCTATAATCATTTTGTATTAGGAGTACCGGAACCAATAGTCTCTCAATTAATGGATGAAAGGGCCCTAAGGGTTCATGTATTGGGAGTTATTGCTTCAAAACCTAAAATGTTGAAATCTGAATTACTCTACTTTTTTGAACAGACATTTCTGTCTAAATATCAAGGAAATCAAACAATTAGCTTTGAAATTGAATCGCTCTTGACGTATCTAAGCGATGAAAAGTTAATAATCATGAGAAATGATTTACTTATCGCTACTAAATTTGGTAAACGCATTTCCCTGTTATATATTGATCCAAAAACAGGAATTCAATTCAAGAAACATTTAGATACTTATGACGGTAACAAATATGATATCAATGATATCAGTTCTAACAAACATGAAAATAATGTAACAAATTTCTTGTATTGGATTTGTGATTGTTATGATTTTTATCCAAAGCTAACGTTGAGGCAAAACGAAACAGAATACTTTCAAAGGCTATTTGAGAAACATAAGCTAGGTTTACATGGACTATCAAATTATGACTACTCATTAAAGAATTTAGTTATATTGTTAGAATGGATGGATGAATCAAGCGAAGCGAATTTAAATGAAAAAATTGGAGTTGAACCCGGTGACCTTCATAGGATGGTTGAGACAACACACTGGTTATTATATTGTCTTTATGAAATCGCAAAATTAATCGAAAGAAAAGATCTTTTACCGGAAATAAATATACTACGGCTACGAATTAGACATGGTGTAAAATTAGAATTGATTCCACTTATACAACTTGAGGGAATTGGAAGAATTAGGGCAAGGTCTCTATATAGGGCAGGAATCACAGATGTAGCCATGATTGAAAAAATCTCAGAATCAAAATTAGGGTCCATACCAAAAATAGGGGTTAAACTGGCAAGAAAACTAAAGAGCCAGATCAAGAGTTAAAAATGAGTATCAAAAGACATCTTTTATAATTACAATAGGTGATTTGATTTACTTCTAGATATTGCGATTTATGGAATTATTGTGTCTGCTGTTTCCTTTCTAGTCATATTTTTTATCACACCACCTTTTATTAAATATCTAAATAAGAAAGGCAAAGTAGTAGTGGATTACCATAAGCCTGGAAAGCCAAATGTTCCCAGGCCTGCTGGGCCGGTCTTGCTCATAGGAATTGTAATTTCTGAGATAATATTATATTTTTTAATACAGGACATAAAAATAATTTCTTTAGTACTATCAACAATCATCGCATTTATTATAGGATATATTGATGACAGGAAGACCATGCCAGGTTGGTTTAAACCTGTAGCTTTGATTTTTGCTGCTGTTCCAATAATAGTTTTAGGAAGTCATGGTAATTCTCTTGGATTGATATTTGATAGTGCTTTCATACCCATACTGTATATTCCACTGATTTTAGCCATAATGCCGATAGTTGGTAATACAATAAATTCAATTGACGTGTTTAATGGTGTGGCTAGTGGATTTATTATTATCACAATGATGCCATTATTAGTGAGTGTTATTTTATTTGGTAATATTACTGTGTTTCTCATGGGTTTGCCATTACTCTTTGGCACTATCGCAATATACCAATATCATAAATATCCAAGTAGGATTTTTCTTGGAGACTCAGGAACATTGTTATTAGGATCAATGTATGCTGGTTTATCAATCGCAGGAAATTCGGAAATTATTGGGGTAATTGCTCTTTTGCCAGCAGTAATGAATTCTTTCTTGTTTCTAGCCAGTGTCAAAAAAATAGTAGAACACAGGAAGGTCAAAACCAGGCCTGTCTCAATATCCGAGGACTTTAGATTAGTGGCATCTAAAGAACGCAGCGCACCAGCAACACTAGTAAGACTTATTCTTGCTAGAGATCCGTTGTCTGAACAAGAAATAATAACTAAAATCCTTATATTAGCAACGTTTTCATCCGTATTGGCATTTATTTCAATAGTTATACAACATTTCTTTATGAAGGGGATAATTTCTTTATGAGATTATTTGATCTTTTTATGCTTATTTTTATCATGTGGATAATGATCATGATAGTATCATATTTTTTGATATTCATAATAGGACCATTACATATCGAAATATTCCACAATTCTTCTGATAGATTGATTACCTCTATGATTAAAGCATCATCGGCCATCGGACTCGTAGTTGTGTTAATTTTATTGTTGGGTATGCTCAAGACAAAGTACTTGCAAAAAATATTACTGAGAAAGTAAAACATGAAAAAACCAACATCCAATTATTTTCAAAGTTCAGTGAAATGAAATACGTGCATAATAATAAAATCTAGAATTAGATTGCATTTAATATTTAATATTAAATGAGATCTATATCTTTGAAATTTTGACCAAGTCTTTGAATTTTACTTCCATTCCATACCGCTTTTCCTCATGTTTCATGTGATTGTATATCTTCAGTAACTCAACGGCATTTTTAAAGAGGTTAAATTTACCATTAATTTTCATTTGAATAAACTTGAATACGAGAGCATAAATTTGGAACTTCTTTAATACTGCTGTTCTGTATGCGTTAAAATCGGTGATATGTTTGATGAATAATTGGGCACACCATGTTGATGGAATAATTCCTTCACCAAGCAAAGGATACACCGTCCCTATTGATTCACCTACTCCAATCGTTTTCCGACCATCAGTAAAAGGTTCGGAATCTTTCGGTGGACTTATTCTAACAGGACGACCGACTTTCTTTATTATTTCGCATTTATGTTTTTTTAAAAATTGGTCGACAAATACATTGTTATTTTTTCGTTCATAATCGCCAGCACCAATATGCGCATAGCCATTTTCTAGTGGGAAATACCAAAAATAACCCTTCATTGAAGGAAAAGCTTTCAAATAGAAATCATCAAAAGGAGTGTTGTCTTGGTATTTCACCTTGTACTGAATACATGGTATCCACATTTCGTTATGTGGACGTGGTAAATAGTTACGGTGAAAACCCGTAGAATCAACTATGATATCAAACTCAGATTCAAGAATCTCTTTCTTTGGAACGACTCCAAACTGGATGTTTGTACCTCTTGTCATATCCTTGATTAATTTTATTTTGTCATAAGTAACCATCCCTTTCAATCCAATATTAATGCTGTTGTCGGCCTTACTACTGTGACCAATATCAACCATCATTTTTTTTCCCTCATGCAAAATGTAGTCATCAAAATTAAGACCGCATTGCTTAACCAAATCTTCCATAACGTTTTCACAAGTCGCCCAGGCACAAACTGCATCATGCTCTTCAACAGGCATTCTTTCAAATCCCTTAACGTAATTATCGTGATCATTACCGAGTCCATTCATAAGATAAGCTCCTGCAACTCCCATGCCAACGACTGCTATCTTCATTTGGTAACGACAAATAACATATTGGTAAATAAAAACGTGCTGTTTTTTGCCCGCCTATTTTATTTCAATTATTTCTTGGGTTGGGTGATAAGTTATATTGGTAATTGAAATTAGAATTTAGCAAAGAGTAAATGTCAAATATTCCAAGATATGCCAGGATCGGGATGCTTCTACTAGTCATGGGAGCTATACTCGTAGGAATTGGTACTTATCTGAGCAGAGGTTCTTTATCACTTTATGGATTTTTAATGGTCATCTGTGGATTTATCATATATTTTGCCTCTTCAATCGCAGCCAGAAGGAAAAAAATGCAATCATAAATTCACTTAACATGAGCTAAATTATACTCGATAATACGATTTAGATTTGTGCGGCGTTTAGAAAATAGAAATGTTTTGATTTTTAATTAAACTTATAAATTGTAAGAAGCTATCGTACGCTGAATCTAATTGGAAGGTAGTACTAAAGGGAATGAAGACAATTTTGATGATCTAGACACGGTCTTTGTAGAAAAATCAGAAATCAAGAGTGAAACTACCTCCGATGTGTCCGAGAATATAGATAAAGGAGATGCAGTGCAAGCTGACGCTTCCGAATTAGATACAAACATGGAAAAATCAGGGGGCATTGAGACAAGCACTGAAAATTCTCAAATACAGCCTGATAGTCAAGAATCAGATTCAAAATTTTTTGCAATTAGGACGACAGGTGGTCAGGAGCATATTGTGGTAAATCTAGCACAAAATAGAATAAATTCAAAGAAAATTCCTGTGCGTTCCATATTGTTACTTGACAGCTTTAAGGGATACATAATAATCGAAGCTCCAAACTCCAATATTGCCTATGATGCTCTGATTGGAGTAAGACATGTAAAAGGACAGATCCGTGGAGAGTTACCTTACAAAGACATTGAAAATTATTTGGTGAAGAGACCGGTAGTATCCGAATTGAATATAGACGATACCGTTGAAGTCATTGCTGGCCCGTTTAAATCGATGAAGGCAAAGATAACCAGAGTTGACTATGAAAAGCAAGAGGCAACCGTGCTTCTACTGGATTCGCCATATCAAATACCCGTGACGGTAGACGCAAATTATCTTAAAAAGGCCTCATAGGCTGGTGCATACTATTAAATTAAAGAGCATAACTCTGAAACTAGTCTGAGATGGAACAAAAAAAGACAATTTCTGCTCTTGTAAGTGGTGGCGAGGCTAGTGCTGGTCCTCCACTTGGACCTGCCTTAGGCCCGCTGGGTATTAACGTATTGCAAGTAGTAAATACGATAAATGAAAAAACTAAAGAATTTCACGGAATGAAAGTTCCTGTAAAAGTTGAGGTCGATCCAGATACTAAAAAATTCAACGTTGAGGTCGGTGTGCCACCAACTACCGCACTAGTAGCAAAGGAAGCTAATATATCTAAAGGATCAGGCACAGCAGGAAAAGACTATGTTGGAAATATTTCCATGGAAGGAATTGTAAAAATAGCTAAAATGAAAATTGATGTTTCATATGCAACCACAATAAAATCAAGCGCGAAGGAAATTATAGGTTCTTGTGTGAGCAGTGGCATTAAAGTAGAAAATAAGCCAGCAAAAGAAATATACTCTGATCTGAACGACGGAAAATTTGACCAAATACTGGTCTAAATTCATTATTGCTTTTATTTGTAGCAAGTTTAAAATATACCAAAACTGAATTTTAGATCAAATTCTAGGAGATATGATATAATAAATGTCAATTCAACAAGGTTCAGCAGGCGGTATGCCTGTTTTAATATTGAAAGAAGGCGCAAGTCAAACAAAAGGACGCGATGCACAAAAAAATAACATTGCCGCTGCAAAATTGATTTCTGAAGTAGTAAAGAGCTCTTTGGGCCCAAGAGGCATGGACAAGATGTTAGTAGATGGATTAGGGGATGTAACAATAACAAATGATGGTGCAACAATACTAAAGGAAATTGATGTTCAGCATCCAGCAGCGAAAATGATGGTAGAAATAAGTAAAGCCACCGATAATGAAGTAGGTGATGGAACTTCATCAGTAGTAGTTTTAGCTGGCGCATTGATTGAAAAGGCCGAAGAATTAATCACAAAGGATGTTCATCCAACTATTATAGTCGATGGATACAGAAAGAGCGCACTAAAGAGCATTGAGATATTTAATCAAATTGCCCAAAAAATAGACGGAGGCAACAAGTCCGAGCTAATCAAAGTAGCAAAAACATCTATGCAAACTAAACTGGTTTCCAGGGAATCTGATGAACTATCCGAAATCGTTGTTAATGCGGCATTACAGGTTTCTGAACAGAACGATTCTGGATATCTTGTAGATATTGATGATGTCAAAGTAGAAAAGAAAGCAGGCGGATCATTACGAGATACAAAACTGATTAAAGGAATCGTGCTTGATAAGGAAGTTGTTCATGGAGGAATGCCAAAGAGAATTGAAAAGGCAAAAATTGCACTTGTCAATTCAGCCTTAGAAATTGAGAAAACCGAATTTGATGCCAAGATTAACATTAGTTCACCAGATCAGATGAAGATGTTTCTTGAAGAAGAAAATAAGATGCTAAAGAGTATGGTAGATAAGATAATTTCGTCTGGTGCAAATGTAACTATCTGCCAGAAAGGCATCGACGATGTCGCTCAACACTATCTGGCAAAATCCAATATTTTGGCTGTTCGCAGAGTAAAGGAAAGTGATATGACTAAATTGGCCCGAGCTACAGGTGCCCGAACTGTTAATAACCTTGAGGACTTGAGTTCCAAGGATCTTGGTTCTGCAGATCTCGTAGAGGAAAGAAAGGTTGAAACTGATAAGTGGGTTTTCATTGAAGGTTGTAAACACCCAAAAGCAGTTACCATTCTCATTAGAGGAGGTTCACAGAGGGTCGTTGATGAAGCAGATCGCTCAATTCATGATGCCCTTATGGTTACCAAAGATGTTATGGAAAAACCATTCATAGTCGCAGGTGGTGGATCCCCCGAATCTTTTGTTGCAGGAAAATTAAGGGACTGGTCCTCGACATTATCTGGAAGGGAACAATTAGCAGCTGATAAATTTGCAGAATCGCTCGAGGTTATTCCACTCGCTTTAGCAGAGAATGCTGGTATGGATCCGATAGATACACTAACGGAATTACGTTCCAAACAAGCTAAGGGATCGAAGTGGAGTGGAATTGATGCAAGAAGTGGAAAGATTGTAGATATGTCAAAACTAGATATTGTAGAACCACTTATTGTCAAGGAACAGATTATCAAATCAGCAACAGAAGTTGCATCCATGATTCTTAGAATAGATGACGTAATAGCTTCAAGTAAGTCTGGAGCTGGCGGTCCTCCTGGTATGCCTCCAGGAATGGGAGAAATGTAGGCAATAACAGGCATAGAAGATACAGCCACTAGCTCTTTTTTTGTTCATTTTTTAATTCTATTTCAATTACCTGCTTGACCCATTTTCCGGTATGACTTATTTTTTGCAGTCTGTTTAGGTATTCAATCCAGGAAATTTCGCCATAGGACTTTTTCCAAGCTTCATAATGACCCTTTAGAGACTGTAATGCCTCATAATGATATTCACAATATTGTCGCTCGACGGCCTTTCTCATACATAGTATACACCTCGATTCAAGATTGCTTGTCATTGTACTTTACCTGATATCACCCACTTCATTGCAATTGCATCGAAAGTATATGTTGTAAATTGTCTACTTGTTTCAAGATTTTTTACTTGTATGTGTATAGAATCTGTCATATGTTCAATTTTTTCAATGGCATACTCAAACTGTGGACCGATGTCATTGGTTAGCAAAAAAACTATCCTTAAATTTATGTCGGCCGATATTCCAGAAAAAGATAGTATTATTTTTAATCCTTTGCTACCTCTTCTGCGTTTCATTTCGTTAAATAAGGCCTTAATTATCTGCCAATTATCAAAACCAAATAGTCGAAAGAAATTATCATCGTAGGGCACCGGGAATTCGATTTTTAGCAGAGTTACATACTCAGATTCCTCTACCAAAATTTTTTCATCTACGGCGGAAAACTTAGACAAGATATTATAGATTACTTCTATCTCAAATGGTGATAATCCAAAGTATTCGAATTTAATCGCATCATTCAATTTAGATATTGATTGTATTGCAACGGATTAATCTTTTAACATGGAGGAATTTCATTGTCGCAACTATTTCGGTAGATTTTTAAGTGTACGTTAATACAATTTCGTCGACGATTGAACTCAATTAAGATTCTCGAAAAGGATAATAATCATATTGAAATTGAATTTAATGATATTCCAAGACAGTATGTCAATGCATTAAGAAGATTGTCTATCAGTCAAGTTCCTACTTTTGCAATTGATGATGTAGTGATACTAGAAAACTCATCTGTCATGCATGATGAAGCTATTGCCCACAGACTAGGGCTGATTCCATTGCGAACAGATCTAGAGAGATTTGTAATGCCGCACCTCTGTGATTGTAAGAGCTCTCTTGGCTGTTCAAAGTGCAGAGTATTGCTAGTTCTAGATGCTGAATCTCAAGACAAAACTAAAGTTATTACTTCTGCAGATTTAATATCTGAAGATGATGTGGTGAAACCTGTCAATAATGAAATACCAATAGTTGCTCTGGCACCAGGTCAAAAACTAAAGTTTGAGGCATACGCACGACTAGGAACCGGGAAAAGCCATGCAAAATGGCAGCCAACTTCCGTAGCTGTAGTGAAAGATAGCAAGAAAGAGGATGATTGCATACTGGTAATAGAAACAAATGGTGCATTAACACCAGCAGAGATTGTATTAGAAGCGGCAAAGATACTAGGCTCAAAACTAAAGGAATTTGATAATGTTGTTCAATCTTTATCGGTACCAAAGAATATTTAGATATAGATTTATTTGGGGTTTAAGGATAGCGAGTATATTTCATGTTTCCTGATACTTTAAACAATACGATTTGGACCCTGAGGAATGCATCAAAGCAAAATAAAGTCCCGATTTGGAAAACTGTAATTAAAGAGCTTTCCAGGTCGAGATCTAATAGAAGGCAAGTTAACATTGGTCAACTGGCTCATGTTACTAAGGATAAAGAAGTTGTAATAGTGCCAAGCAAAATATTGGCTTCTGGTGACATTAGTCACAAGCTAACAATATGGTGTTTTGCGATATCAGAAGCAGCTACAAAAAAAATACTTGACGCAGGTGGAAAAATTCTTGCTCTGGATAATTTGATAAAGAAATACCCAGATGGTAAGGGGGTAAGAATAATTGGCTAAGCAACTTGCTGAACAAAAACAAAGGCCTAATCAGATTTTTACTATTGACGCGAAGGATTGTATTGCGGGAAGAATGTGTTCCCATATTTCAAAACTTTTGCTCCAAGGTCATCATGTCAGAGTTGTAAACGCTGAAAAATGTATGATTTCCGGGAACAGATACAAAACTATAGAAGAGTATAAAGAATATCTAACAATTTCGTCTGCTACAAATCCTATACACGGTCCACTTCATCCAAGAAAGCCTGATAGAATTCTTACAAGGATGGTCAGAGGTATGTTACCAAAAAGAAAATCTAGTGGATTGACAGCATTAAAGAGATTGAGAATCTATGTGGCAATCCCACCAGATCTAAAGAATGCAAAGTTTGAGACATTTGAGGATTCTAAAATTAGAAAACCATCATCATATTTTATAACACTTGGCGAATTGGCAAAACAGATTGGTTGGAAGGGGTTGGATAGTTATGAATAAAATAGATCTTTATCCAGGACAAAGAAAATCAAGCAGAGCTGTGGCCACAATTTCAAAAGGTAGCGGAAGAGTTAGAATAAACAACATACCGGCTGAGTTGCTAAATTCCGAAATGGCAAGAGAATTGGTTCTTGTTCCGCTTAAATTGATAGGTGAATATAGAGACAAGGTAGATATTAGTGTCAAGGTGCACGGAGGCGGTTTTATGGGACAGGCGTTTGCAAGTACAGTTGCAATCTGTCGAGCATTAACAGGTACCGGAAAGGGTGGAAGAGATCCAAAAGACCACCCATTTGCAAGAAGTATACGAACAGAAATTCGTAAAAGGATTACCGAATTTGACAGACACTTGTTATCAGGCGATCCAAGACAAACAGAATCAAAGAAATTTGGTGGATCTGGCGCAAGACGCAGAAAACAAAAATCGTACCGTTAAATTTTTACTCTATTTTTTTTATTGTTGGTAGTCAAATGTTACTAGCAGTCTAGTTACTTTATTAGCCACAGATAGGGAACGGCCAGATTATTATCTTTTTACAATATCCCTACGATCTGGAGCTATATAGAATTCAGATAACTTTTTGTCATAACATACACCACAGAGATATCCTGAAATGTTCCACTCACTCATTGACTTGTACCTAAAAGTCAACTTGTTACCACACAGGGCACATTTTAGCTCATTTTTATCCATCAGTATGAGTCCAATCTAGAGTAAATTAAAAGTTGTGAAAAAAAAGTCAATTATCATAAGGCTGTCTTTGTAGTTCCATCCATCATCAAATTATTCATAATGACGACATTACAAGCAATATTTTAAATTAGGACCTTAAGGTCACCATACACACATTACAATGAACGCTAAAGAATCATATCACAAAGTGTTTGATCTTCTTGAAAAGCATCATAATTGGTTTAAATCCTCCATACCTCTAATTGCAAGTGAAAATATTCCAAGTCCTGCTGTACGAGAAGCGATTGTGTCTGACTTTGGGAATAGGTATGCAGAAGGATGGCCTGGTGAACGGGTCTACGCTGGATGTATCTACATTGATGAAGTGGAAATCATATGCAATGAATTAGCAAAAAAGGTTTTCAAATCTGAATTTGCTGACTGTAGAGCCACCTCTGGCGTAGTTGCAAATCTTGCAATATATTCTGCTTTTTCTAATCCCGGAGACTACATGCTAGCTGCATCTATTCCCACTGGGGGACATATTTCACATGGTAAGAAAGAACACTCGGGAACAGCTGGTCTTGTGCACGGACTAAACATAGAACACTATCCTTTCTCCAAAGAAGATATGACTATTGATGTTGATGCCACCAAGAAAAAGGTCAGTGAAATGATTTCAAATGGCAAAAAACCTGCTATTGCAATGTTTGGAGGAAGTCTATTCCTTTTTCCTCATCCGGTTAAAGAATTGGCTAGCTTTATGCACGACAATAGCATTTACATCAATTATGATGGAGCTCATGTAGCGGGATTGATAGCCGGAGGACAATTTCAAGATCCAATTGGAGAGGGAACTGATTCTATGACAATGAGCTCCCACAAGACTCTCTGGGGTCCACAGGGAGGAATAATCGTTTCACTAGAGCGACACGCAGATAGCATAAAGAAAGCTATTTTTCCAGGAATTACAAGCAGCCATCATCTCCATCATGTAGCAGGAAAAGCTATAGCATTAGCTGAGTCCTTAGAATTTGGAAAGGAATATGCAAAACAAGTCATAAGCAATGCAAAAACACTTGCTGAATCACTTGCAAATTTTGGTTTTAGAGTTTTAGGAGAAAAACGTGGATACACAGAATCACATCAACTGGCTGTAGATGTTTCCAATTTTGGGGATGGGGGAACTATTGAAAAAGAATTAGAGAAAGCAAACATTATTCTTAACCGACAGCTTCTACCTGGTGATATCAAATCTGGTAAACATTATATGCACCCAAGTGGAGTAAGGATAGGTGTTCCCGAAGTAACCAGATTAGGTATGAAGGAAAGTGAAATGCAAGAGATAGCATCGTTTATCAAACAGATTGTAATAGACAAATCAGATCCCAATAAAGTTGCTAGTGCTGTGTCTAAGTTTCGTGAACAATTTCAAAAAGTACACTACGCCTTTGAAAATGCTACTGATGCTTACGAATATATTAAAATACGAACTTGAGGATAAAAGCCTCATCGTTAATTGACTATCATAAAGCATTCGAAAATATTTCAAAAAAGTATCTAATAGGCAACAAAAAATATATATAACATGTCTAATTTTAGAATATTTCTGTCAAATTGTATCATAATATGAAATGAATATAGTGTATTAGTTTATTTATGATGAATGTAACCCAAAAACCAATGAACAAGAAACAACCGACAAAAACTATGTTTCTGGTAGCATAGCTGTTAACCCTAATATTTGGAGTCTCATTTGTAGCTTCTAATAGTCCAATATATGCCGCCAAGAATATCTGGGCTGATGATGACACTATGGAGGAACTTGTGAAAGATATTGACAATGGTAAGGATAATGACGACAGTATGAATTGGAAGGACTTCAAAAATTCAAAGATTTTCAAACAAGAAGATATTGAAACACAAGGGTGTATAGAAAACAGACAGGATCTCTCAAATAATCTAGCAGATTATGAAGTGCTTCGATGCTTTGAAGATTCAGGCTATGCTTATGATAACTAATCTAGGGTTAGCTCAAGCAGTCAGTCCAACTTTCTTAATTTCTTTCTTTCTCGATATCAGTAAATTTACCAAGATATAGTATCATAAACTTAAATAAGCAAAAGATCACATTTTGATAGATTATATATATTAAACACGCCTAAATTAATAATATTAAATGTTTACAAAGATATTGGTGCCAGCTGATGGATCGGATAATTCTTACAGGGCGTTAGAGGCTGCATTAGTTCTTTCAGAAAAATTAGGTTCAAATATTTCTGTAGTTAATGTAATGGAACAAGTACCTATAACCCATATCGAATCAGAAAAACTGCTGAGTGAACTACTAGAAGCCTACAAAAAAGAAAATCAAGAAATATTATCAAAATGTTCAGATATTGCTCGTCAAAAAGGAATAACTATCAAAACAGTTCTTCTTCAGGGAAATCCGGCTCCAGTTATTTTGGACTATAGTAAAAAAGAGAATTTTGACCTTATAATCATGGGAAGTCGAGGAATGGGAAAATTTAAGGAGTTAATACTAGGAAGTGTGTCAAGTAAGATTGTGCATCATTCGCCATGTGCAATTATGATAATAAGGTAAATTTGGGTGTCTCATGATTCATGTTTATTTCTAATTTGCTCAAGAACTTGGAGATTACGATAGAGGGCATTATCATTAATTTGATTTGAAGATGGAAAATTGTCCCCAGAACTTGACTCATTTACAATCAGTGAAAAAGAGGGTCTTTACAAGGCCGTTTATTCTCGAAGAGATATCAGATCTCATTTTGTTGATAAAAAAATTCCGGATGAAGCGCTTGCAAAAATTCTAAATGCAGCACATCATGCGCCATCCGTTGGCTACTCACAACCTTGGGATTTTATTCTAATTAAGAATAAAGATACAAAACTAAAAGTTAAGAATTCCTTTGTTCAAGAACGAGAAAAATCTATTTCTTTGCTTGATAACGATTTAGAAAGACAAGATAAATATGTTAAACTAAAATTAGAAGGCATTCTGGAATCTGATATTAATATTTGTGTGACATATGATCCTGAAAGATTTGGACCTTTTGTTTTAGGTAGAACATCCATACCAGAAACAGGTGAATATAGTGTTTGTTGTGCAATTCAGAATTTATGGTTGGCCGCGAGGGCGGAGGGATTAGGGGTAGGTTGGGTAAGCATACTTGCAATTGATGATTTACGATATATTCTAGGAATACCCAAACATGTTAAACCAATAGCATACCTATGTCTCGGATATGTCAATAAATTCGAAGACAAACCCGATTTAGAAAGGGTTGGTTGGTTAAAAAGAGCGATACTTTCTAAAGTAATTCATTATGAAGATTGGAATAGCACAGAATCGAATAGTTGGAATAATACAAACAATATCATAAAGAAACTAGATGACAATTCGGTTTAAGTTTAATGCTATGTATGTTATTAAATAGAAATAAGTGATAATTAAAAAAACTGCGATCAAAATTACATATTACAAATATGCGATAATAAGAAACTAGTTTCTTGTACTGCCTTTAGAGTTTATGTTGGTTTTGATATGTTTGCGTAGTACTTTTTTTATGGTTTTGGTAACAATAGGAATTATTCTGGGATCATCAACTTTCGGAATTATGTAATCATATCGAAGATGAATATCTTCAACTATATTCGCAATAGCATATGCTACAGAAACAAGCATAAACTCGCTTAGATTATTTGCCCTAAGGTCGAGAAGAGCTCTGATTACAGAAGGAAATACTACAGCGTTGTTAATCTGATTAGGAAAGTCCGATCTTCCTGTTGCAACAATTTTTGCACCATATTTTAATGCAGAACTAGGAATTATTTCAGGATCCGGATTACTTAGAGCGAAAACAATCGCATCCTCACTCATGGATTCTATCATATTTCTACTCAAAAGATCAGCCTTTCCAGAAACTCCAATAAAAACGTCTGATTCCCTAATTACGTCTTGCAGCGTCCCCCGTAATTTTCTGATGTTCGTGTTAAGAGATATTTCTTTCTTGTATGGGTTATTATCAGTAATATCAGGTCTTCCGCTATATATCGCTCCCTTCGTATCGATAACTATAATATCCTTACATCCTGCTGTTTCCAATATCTTGAATATTCCATAACCTGCTGATCCCGACCCGGATATTACAACATGTACCTCATCCAGTTCTTTCTTTACCAACTTGAGAGCATTTATGAGACCAGCAAGAGTAATTATGGCAGTACCGTGTTGGTCATCATGAAAAATAGGTAATGATATTTCTTTACTTAGTCTTTCAACAATTTCTAGGACCTTCGGCGATTCTATATCTTCTATATTAATTGCGCCAAAATTTGGCTGTATTACTTTGACAAACTTGATAATTTCCTCTTTATCTTGAGTGTTAATGCATAATGGAATTGCGTTTATGTCTCCTAAGGCTTTGAACAAAACAGACTTTCCCTCCATTACTGGTAGAGCAGCTTCTGGACCAATATTACCCAGTCCAAGAACTCTTGTTCCATCACATATTATTGCTACATTATTCCATTTTGAGGTATAATCATAAGCTAATTTCTTACGATGACCTATTTCTAAAGCTACATAAGCTACACCAGGAGTGTATATCAACCCTAGCGTACCTTTTTCGTCAAATGCATTGTCTAAAGAAACTCTACTTCGGATCTCTATTTTTCCTTTCAACATTTTGTGAAGGTTAATCGAGTCTTTTTTCACTGTCAAATGAATTCCATTCTGAATTCAATTATATTTATTTTGTTTTTGGTATTACATTAGCAAGTTATTCATGTCAGAGTAATTGGAGAGAGGGTTTAACGCCATCTCTCCCCCCCTACCAAGTTATACATGTTTTATAAATCAAGATTCTGAACATTCACAAGTGTCTAACCATATAGTATCAATAAGAAATAAACGAATCAATGGTGCGGAATTGGAATGGCAATATGTTGTCAAGACGGGAAATCAGAATGAGACTGAGAAAAATATTACAGATAGCATAGAATATGAAATCGAATGTCCAAGGTGCTATAATGTTATGACTCTATGCTCAAACTTTGATACTCTCTTCTATAGTTGCGAAGAATGTGATTTCTCGTTATACACATTCAAGTAATTCTAGACAGATTTCAAATATTAATAATTATTTTGACTTGGTATGAATAATCTCTCTACCTGTCTCTCTATCTCTATCTCTATCTCTATCTAGCATGAATTCAAAATCACTATTTTAGATATAGTCCATATTTCCAATCTGAAGATTCCATTTCTTTAAGAAATGAAAGCAAAACGTCTTCTAAGATCTGCAGAATTTCGTGGCCTTTTTTGATATTTGCTTTTTGAGGGGCACCTGTAGCTCCAGTCGAAGTCAATTCATCAAATTTCCAAAATATTCTGATATTTTCAGGTAGCCTGGGAACAATTTCCCTTGGTGCTAGTTCTATATTTACTAAATCTGGGCGGATTGCAAGAAGTGCAGAAGTCTCTGCTTCACCGCCATGACCAAGTCCGCTCCAAACCTCAAAGAGATCTTTTTTTAGCTGGCCGACTAGAACCCACCAGGCTTCAAGACATGCTATGGTCATGTCTGGATGTTTATTTTTCATCAATCTGGCTGAAATTTCTATTGGGCCGATATTTCCATCATGACCATTTATTATAAGTACGCGACTAACATGATTCTGGACAAGACTTGAAAGTAAATCACAAATTAAACCTACGAGGGTTTCAGGATTAATACTCATAGTCATCTGAAATTGGTCATGGTGCAAACTTACTCCGTATGGAATGGCGGGAAAAACAATAACATTATTTGCCTTAGCAGCAACTCTTTTTGCAACTTCTATAGGGAAAATAAAATCGGATCCAAATGGCATGTGATCTCCATGGTTTTCACAAGCACCAAAGACCAAAATCGCAACGGTTTTTTCATTAATTGTTTTACGAACTTCTGTCGCATTCATTTCTTCTATAAACCGCTTATGATTTTCCTCTATTGTTGCCTTTGTCATAAACTAATAGATGCTTATCATTCTTTTATAAAATCTGCTAACTATCTTTCTTGATGGTAGATAGGTATTCGTCAAATAATCCTTTAGGATAATTGATGCCACATCCATCATTAACACAATATCCATCATTGACAAATTCTCTAATTTATCGCCTACAAAGAATCACGTCTCGCAAACTATTGGCATAAATGAGTCAAACATTGTAGTTCATATCACTAGTGATATGTTTGGGTGTCGTATTTATTTAAACCCTATAATATTATAGTATATCCATGGTCCACGCATATGTCTTGATTTGTTGTGATCTTGCTTCGTCAGATAAGGTAGTAGAAGAACTCGGAAAAATTGAAGGTGTAGAAGAAGTGTCCCCTGTTTCTGGAGTTTACGACATTGTTGTCAGAATATCAGCTTCAACGGAGGAGCAATTAAAATCGATATATATGGATGTTAGAAAAATGAACAAAGTATTAACGACAATAACACTAATTGTTTCTAAAACGTTGTGATGTATTATTATATTATATTTTAAACTTTTTTTGCATATTAGCAAGCTACGCCTTTAAGAAATATGTTGCACAACAGGCACGCATGAATTTTACGTTGGCCGGATCTCTTACAAGCTGACCATTATTCATTAATGCGTATCAACATGTGTCTATAATATTCAAATTCATAATAGTGTTTCATTAGTACGCTAGGGAAAGAAAGCGCGATACTATTCTTACTCTTATTTCCATTTGGAAATGAAATATTTCCGTAAGCACATGCTTATCGTAAGGTTTAACAATATAAAATAATGCAAAAATAACATTAAATTAATTGATTACAAACTATTATTTTACTATAGAGCAAAACGATACTTGTTACAGTTACATGACGTATTCAAATGAATAAAATGAAAATTGGTTGAATGCCTATTCATAAGATGATATCTATAACCGGTGTGTCAGCGCTTATCGGTAATATGGAATATAGTGCTTCAAAACAACATAACCTATAAATTTCTTTAACTTAAAGAATTCATAAGTTAAATATTGAAAAACTAACAATTGGCTTTGCAAAATTAGGCTTAATAGCATTAGTTTTGAAACATAACACATAATCCTTTAATGACCTTAAGGGTGCAGGAAATACTACTCGGAATTACTCATATGTACTTGGAATCATTCAGATTATCTTGAAGAGATTAACAAATATAGCAGAAAAACTATAATTATTCTTTACAGATTACAATAATTACTGCTTACAGATTATTTAAGGATTTCAAAAGATTTATTTATGATTATTTAGAATTTTAACTGATGAATAACTCAAGGCCGATAGTAAACATATCTCTCTTATTAGGAACAATTATAGCTGTAAGTGCATTCTTCCTTGTTTTTAATAACATTCCAGTGCAAGCTTTACACAAGGAACAACAACTCTTAGAAAGTTTTGATGATCTAGCAGATTTTGCAAAAGCCGTAAGAAATGGTGATGCAAACATAGAAGAAATACCCATACAGTCAATGAAGGCAGCAAACATTTATGATGACGCAGATAATAGTCTGAAAGACTGTATAGACCAAGCAGCAAAAATAGGCGATAGTCTTACTGATAGAGAAGTAGTTCACTGCGTAGACGATGTAAACTATTTCAATAATAAATACTCAAATACTACTGTTCCTACTACTGCGACTTCTACTGCAACTACTGGCCTTGAGGATACCGGAGCTGATACCACATCAACTTCCAATGCTGCTGATACCACATCAACTTCCGATAATTCTAATGAAAACAATTTGGTTGATGAATTAGTCAAAACAGGAAAGTTTACAGAAGCTGAAGCCAGAGAATTCGTGAATAATAATATGCAGAGTGAATTGGAACTGATACTACATCCGATACCAAGACTTCTAATGCAGATACCAACACTGCTGATACCACATCAACTTCTAATGCAGATACCAACGCTGCTGATACCAAGACTTCTAATGCAGATACCAACGCTGCTGATAATTCTGCGTCCGATGACACTTCCTCAGCCAACAACGAAGACAACAATAATCAATCTTCAAATAATAACAGCAATAATCCTGAAGACTATAACGACCTTGACGAGTTGGTTAAAGATATAAAGAATGGCAATGTAGATACTGACAAAATATCGTTGAGTGCTTTCCAAGATTCAGGTGCTTATCAAGGAGCTGATCAAGGAACCCAAGACTGTATAGATCTAGGCGGAAAAATAGGACATAATCTTGGTGATCAGGAAATAGTGAACTGTTCTGAGGATCCAAACTTTTACAGGAACGAAATATCTAACAACAATGACAACAACGCTAACGACAGCAGCAACAGCGCTAACGACAGCAGCAACAGCGCTAACGCGAACAGCGACAGTAGCAACAACAACAACAACTAATAAAAACAGCTGATGATACTGGTAACTAGTATTATCAATACTTTTTATTTAATTTGATAACTTAAAACAAACAATCCCATACTACTCGCAATCATAATAATCCATACAATCTTACTCCAACTAAAAATTTTCTGACCATCAAGGTTTCCAAATGGAAATAAATTAAACAACGCAATCCAAGAATTAAATAATGTTCCTATATGGAAGTAACCTATATCTGCAAATTTGTAAGATAAAATCAAAAACATTAATCCCATGACAAGATTAGTAAGCGGTCCAATGAAAGCAACCCTTCCAAATTTACTTCTGTCCGCTAAGTCTATCATAACAGCACCTGGAGCTATAAATTTGAATGGAATAAATGGAAGTGCTGATATGGCTGTTACGATTAGTCCATACAAGTTTGCCCGAAACTCTGCCCAACTTCCATAAAATTGAGCTAGCAATTTATGTGCTAATTCATGCACTAGAAAGGCACTAACAAAAATTAACAAAAATTGCCAAGATATATTCCTATATCCATTGAATGATAAACCAACAACAGTTACTAAAATTGTCGCAATGGACAAGTGAAGTATCTCCAGTTTAGAAAATTTTATCTTAAATAATACTCTAAGATTTGAATTCTTTGTATAGCTATTCACCTTGTTTTTACTGTCAATGTACTCTCTCATAGAAACGCATGAGTGGTTTGTTGGTATTCTGTGCAGACTACAGAATACCTTATTACAATAATTACACCTAAAAGGTATACTTTCATTCACATTACAAATTTCACATTTCATTAGCTTCCTATATTCACTCTTTGAACTAGTTTTACATACACTGCTCGGTTGTCACATTTAAAAGTGTGTTTTCAATATCTTATGGTTCATAAATAATCATATTGAAAAGGAGCTTATACCTATTTGATTTTTAGAGAATCAAATGTGAATCTTACCCTAATTTGACAAACGAACAATCGTAATCTATATGAACTTTGTACCACTGTAAATAGAATAGATTTACTTTGTCTAGCGATGATAATTTACACGAAGTTGACGATAAGCTTGTTCAACGATATGATACGATCTTAAAAGAAAGTGCACTGCTCAGTACCTTTTCGGGGATCCTCTTTGGATTTCTATTAAATATGGCCGTAACTGTGCCCGAAAATTTTGTATTAATTGATAAGATAACTCTTCTTGTAGCTCTATATTCCATAACCGTAGCAGCTTCGTTATTTGTCATGCCCGTAGTTTATCACCATTTACAATATCCATATGGAAGTTTTAATAAATTCAAGACTAGAAGTCATAGATTTATCATCTTGGGGCTAATTCCTGCCGGTCTAACTCTATACCTTGGTCTAGAATTAGCTATCCACTCCTTATTGGGTCCTATAGAATCATTTATCCTTGCTTTGCCACCGTTCATACTAGTTTATTTTTTGTTCAGGGCAAGAAAACGTGATCTTAAGAATCTATAGGATCTACTTAATCTATACTCACATAGTAAAAATATATACATATTCATAACGTACGTATAAGGAGTATCATTGAAAATTTCTATAATTGACATTGGTTCTAACACAATTAAGTTAGTAATCTATAATGTCATGGAGGATAATTCATTTATAGGCATTCACCAAGAGAGCGCAAAGGTTAGACTTGGAGAATCTTTGGCATTTTCGGATAGTCTTAGTGAGCAATCGATCCTCAAGAGTATAGACGTTCTCCTATTGTATCGTGATATTACTAGACTTGAATCTGCAAATAAAGTTGTATGTGTGGGTACGAGCGCGGTTAGAGATTCAAAAAATGGCAAATACTTTATAGATCAAGTTCTAAAGAAAACTGGTTTTAAAGTAAGGGTACTTAGCGGAGAAGAAGAAGCTTACTATTCCTATTTGGGCGCTTCAATGGCGACCTGTATTCCGAATGGCCTGTACTTTGACCTTGGTGGAGGGAGCTTAGAATTGGTTTACACTGAAGATTTTAAAGTAAAGAAGGCACAAGCACTTCCATTAGGTGCGTTACGACTCTCTAGAACATTTGCTAACCAAGATGGTTCTTTCTCAAAGAAAGATTGTGATAACATGACTCAAAAGATATTGGATACATTACCCACAAAAAAGGGGTACGGAATTGGGATTGATGCCTTATTGGTCGGGGCAGGTGGAACATTACGGGCTCTGGGAAGAGTTGATCAAAAGCGGGCAGGATTTCCATTTGAAAAAGTTCATAATTACAGGTTAAAACTAAGCACCATTGAATCTCTTCGAAAGGATCTGAGCACTTTGAAACCCAGTGAAATTTCTAGTAGATGGTCTTTTGATTCTACTAGAGTCGAAACGATTGTTGCAGGCATCTATGTAATACATAGTATAATGAAGAAATTTGATTTTGATGAAATAATTATTAGCGGCTATGGGATACGCGAAGGAATTTTGGCCTCATTTATTCATAGCCCTAGTATACTTGAAAATCACAACATTGAGAGCTTAGATAAACAGGTAGCAAAATTACTCTCCTACCATTGTCATAAGCAAGATATTTCAAATTTTGGGCTTGATGATATGGTTCATAATATGATTTATTATGGATTACTAAAGGAGAGAGAAGTTGAGATACTTTCGTACGCACTTTACACATTGTCTACAATACCTGCAACAAACAAGTACTACAGTCTTTTCTATCGATTATTGGACGAAGACTATCCTCAGCTTACCTATAGGGAACAGGTTATTTTGGCGTTATCAATAATCTATTCTAAAAAAATCAGAATTGGAGAGGAACTGTTTCATAAATACAGTCACCTGCTAAAACCACAGAATCTGAAGTCTTTACAAAAAATAGCTCTGCTTCTCAACCTAGCGAGAATAATACTTAAGACCAGATCTCAGATCAGGATAAGACTAACAGAAAACAAGAATGTGATTTTTACTGTAATTCCTACACAAAAATCATTTCCCAGTATTTTACTAAAACAAAGTATTGAAAAAGCTAGTAGGATTTTTGATATTCCTGTACAGTATTATATACTAGATAGAACTGATCGATTAAAAAATTCAATGAATAACATTATCTCCTTAAAATCTCATTTGTGATATTTATGGCTTCCAAAAAGAATAATACCGAAAAAATCATTCCTCTAAAAGGTAAGCTTATAGTTGTTGAGGGTATAGAT